>CAIMWY010000395.1 GCA_903845315.1 uncultured Burkholderiales bacterium | reverse complement strand
CCGAGGTGGCACCTCGGTTGGCTTTGGCTTTGGCCAACTCAGCGCGGGCCACCACGCGCAGGTGCACCTCATCAGGTCCGTCCAAAAATCGCATGGCTCGTCCCCATGTCCACAGGTAAGACAAGGGCGTATCCGGCGTCAAGCCCATCGCACCAAAGACTTGCATGGCGCGGTCTAACACGCGGGTCTGCAAAAGTGCGGCGACCAACTTGATGGCAGATACCTCCACCCTTGCAGCCTGATTACCGTGCATGTCCATCAGCCAAGCAGCGCGCAACACCAACAAGCGCGCTTGGTCAATCTCAACCCTGGAATGCGCAATCCAATCTTGCACGTTTGAAAAATCGCTCAAATGCTTGCCAAATGCGCGTCGCTCAAGGGCCCTCTCAGTCATCAACTCCAGGGCCAACTCACACTGCCCGATCGTGCGCATGCAGTGGTGAACCCGCCCAGGTCCCAAGCGCGCTTGCGCCAGCGAGAAACCAGCACCTTCTTGCCCCAAAATATTTGTCACGGGAACTCGCACATTCTTAAACGTCACCTCGCAATGCCCCTCAGGCGCCAAGTGGTGCATCACAGGTAAGTTGCGTTCAATGCGAAAACCAGGCGCATCAAACGGCACGATCACCATGGCGTGACGGCTGTGGGGGTCGGCATCAGGCCGCTCGTCTGAGATACCCATGACAATCGCAAGCGCACAGCTGGGATGCATGGCACCTGTGGTGAACCACTTGCGACCATTGATCACATACATATCGCCGTCGCGGCGGATGGTGGTTTGAATATTGGTGGCGTCCGATGACGCCACATCCGGCTCGGTCATGGCAAAACAAGAACGCATGCGACCTTCCAGCAAGGGTTTGAGCCATTGCTCGCGCTGCTGGGGTGTGGCAAACATATGCAGCAACTCCATGTTGCCCGTGTCGGGCGCATTGCAGTTAAACACCTCAGCCGCCCAAGGTATGCGCCCCATGATTTCAGCCAAAGGTGCGTACTCTAAATTGCTCAAGCGCGTGCCAGGCTCATCGGGTTGCAAGCCTGGCAAAAACATATTCCACATGCCCGCCTCGCGCGCCATTTGCTTGAGAGGTTCAACCACATCGGTGGGATACACCCCTTGTTCGGCCAGCTTCAACCACGCCACGTTTTGCGGGACCACATGACGATCCATAAAGGTACGCAAGCTTCGCTGCATTTGCTGGTTGTCTTCAGAAAATTGGAAATCCATGATGTGCTTTCGTGTGTGAAAAAAAATACTAAGCCATCACCCATGCTTAAAAACACATCACGAGACACCTAGGCGTCTGTTGCTCGCTCGCGAAAACACCCTAAAACATGCAGAATTGACTTGGATCAATCGCGAATCTAGAACAAGCGATAACTCCAACACACAACAAGGAGACACCATGGACACAGTAGAAACCGTCAAGACCCCCGAAGAAGCTGCAAACCCAACACTGCTGATTCCGCAACTTAAACCCTTTTACGAGAAGGTAGAGCCACTGTCGTGGCTGTTGATTCGACTCACCGCTGGGCTGATGCTGCTGCCCCACGGCATACCCAAGCTCTTGGCAGGCGTAGAAGCCACTGCAGCCATGGCTTTAGAGAAGCGCGGTATTGGTGCAGCAGAACCCCTGGCGGTGGTGTTGATCGTGCTAGAGACGCTGGGCGGCGCATGCATCGCAGCAGGTCTGTTCACACGATTTTTTGCCAGCGCCGTTGCCATAGAAATGGCCGTCATTGCCTACCACCACTTGCCCAAATTTGGCTGGACAGGCCCCGGCTATGAATACCCCATGATGTGGGGCTTGCTCATGCTGAGCATTGCTTTGCGCGGCGGTGGGCCTCTGTCTCTAGACCACAAAATTGGCAAAGAGTTGTGAGCTTCTATTGAAGTGAAGCGCCTTTTTGACCGATATGGGTAGCAACAAACTTACCGATGGATGAAACATCAATCGGTTTGTATAAAACCTCGATGCCCAGCTCTTTGAACTTGCTCAAATTATTCGGTGAGGTATCCGCAGTCAATATACAGGCGGGGATACTGTCATTGAACTCTTCCCGCAGACGCTTGATAAAATAGGCCCCGTCTTTATAGCCTAACCGATAGTCACTCAAAATAAAATCCAATTTAGGAAAATCCAACAACATCAAATTAAAGTCGGCCTCAATGTATGGGATCAAATGCACCGTATAACCTGCAGACTTAAAATACTGACTGTAGGCATCCAGAAGCGACCTATCGTTTTCTATGATGCCCAGGTGCTTGCAATCTGAAGACTCCAACGCAAAAGCCTTGACCGCCCCATCGCCAGCTTTAACCGATTGCAAACTGGCGTGCCCACTCACAACATGTGCCTTTTTCTCAGCCACATGAGAATTTGTTTTTATCGTGAAAATTGATCCTTTATTCACATGGGACTCAATTGAAATCGTCCCGCCAATCCGCGCCACCACCCGACTGACAATTGTCAACCCCAGTCCAAGGCCATCGTACTGAGATCTAGAGTGATCCGATCTGAAAAATTCTTTGTACAAAAATGGCAGATCTTCACTTGGAATTCCGCAACCGGTATCCTCAACAGAAAATACAAGTTTTTGCTCCTCCTGCCAAAACCTGACCGTTACATTTCCTTCGCTGGTATATTGAATTGAGTTTGAAAGCAGGTTTCGTAACACTTGACCAATTAAACCCGTATCACCCAAGACGATACAGTTTTCAAATTCAAAATTTAGCACCAGGTTTTTATCCTCGGCCTGCTGTCCAAATGAAATCTGCACATCGAGAACAAGGGTATCCAATTCGAAAAAATTCTCGACGTAATCGAAATTTGCATCCAACCTACTGACGTCTAAAAGTGTATTGAACATATTATTCAAAACACCTACGCTGGCGCGCATCTTCTTAAAGACTAGCCCCTCTTTTTCTTGGAGATTATTCAAATCAATCATCTCTATGAAAATATTGATGGCTTGCATGGGTTGTCGCAAGTCATGACTGGCCGTAGCAATAAAGTCAGACTTGGCCACATTGGCAGCAACGGATGCATCTTTTTCCAAAACGAGATCATTGAAAAGGGTTTCATTTCGAAACCTGAGTGAAATTGACTTCTCCCATGACTTAGAAAACAAGTGACCCATCTTCAAGGCAAGATAAAAAACGATCAATGAACCCAGGGCGATTGGCCAAACAACGATCTTGTAGTGAATGACAATGAAAAAAACTTCTGGTATTTTCAGTGGCAAGACAAAACTGAAAAATGTGCGCCAATGCACACAATACCCGACCATGCCTACAAAAAGAACCGTGAGAGAGATTATTTGATAAATCAAATAATTGATCGGGTCCATCGCGGGCACAAGAATGAGCCACCCCATGCCCCACATACAAGTCACAATGCCAACCGCCCAATTGAGCAACTTAAAGTTACGAGTTTTATCGCCTTTCAAATCAATCGTTTGAACTAAAAATATCCGAATCGAGACAGCCAGCGCCATCAACACAAACCACATATTAAAAAGCAGCGTATCGGTGTCATCCACATAAAGCGGCACACACAGTATGGGTGCAAGTATGGTTGCCATCGTGCTCGACTTGGCAAACTTATGCATATAGGCCAGTTTTTCCTCGGCCACCTGATCTAGCAAATGCGGATCAGATATTCCCTCTAAGTCGTCGTGAATAAATTTAGAATTTTTCATCCGCACCGAGATTTTTTAAATAACTCTTCAGGGCGTCAGCAATTGGTGCTGCTGGGCCTTTAGCACGGCTTGAGTTCTGTTAAAAACCCTCAACTCTTTGAAGATTTGATTGATGTGTATTTTTACCGTTTGTTCTTTGATTTCTAAATAGTCGGCAATGATTTTATTCGGATGGCCAAGAGAAATTAAATTGAGAACTTCTAATTGGCGCTGTGTCAATCTGAACTCTTTGTTATCGCTGGTCACGCGCTGAACAACATACTCACCACCAGACTCTAACAATGGCTTTAACTTTCCAATAATCAAATCTGATGTGCTATTTTTGGACACGAATATAGTAGCCCCCGCCGCCACTGCGCGCGGCTCCCATGCCTGAAGATCTAAACCAGAAATAGCCACGACATGGGCGACCTTACTTTTCTTCTTGAATACCTTGATCCCGGCAAGCCCACTGAGTCCCGGCATCAAAATATCTAGCAAAATGACCCAGTTCTTGTCAGTTTTATCTAATAACTCGAGGCCTTCGTTGGCATTGGCGGCGGTACAAACCTCAATCCCCAAAGCAGCAAACTCTCGACTGAGCCTGTCAGTGAGCGCCTCGCGGTACACAGGATGATCATCAATGATAAGCAGTGAATTTTGGGGCATCATGTCCATAGGGACATGCTACTACTTGCCTTGATCATTTCAATGAAACTTAAGTTTCATGAGCGATGTTTTAACACTGAGCCTCAGTTAACAATCTCAGTCGCTTTTTGAAATGATCAAAATCGGGCTAGTTCCAAATAACTAGAACACATTGATTATTGATCAGCACATATTCAGAAACTACGATTCTTACGTGTTTTATAAACCTGTGAGAGTTTAAAAAATGAATAAGAAAAGAACGTCATTATCAGTCGCTTTTGTCATTGGGCTTTTGTACGTTAATACATCGGCAGTCACACAGGCGGTTGCTCAGGAAGCCAAGGCTAAGCCAAAACCCAATCAAGTACAACTAGGCAATGAAGAACATGAGTTCATCTTTGCGGGACGCTGTATCAATGGCAAGTCATATCGCATTTTTTCTTACGAAAAAAATATAGAGGGCCATCTCAAGTCTTTCTACGACTACGAGGGGCCTGTGGGCAAAGGCTCCGTGATGACCAGCGCGCCACCAAAAACAATCGCTGAGAGAATTTGCCGTCAAACGGCTGAAATAGCCAACGGTTCCTAACAAGTTGGCACACCGGTACCCCGCTTGAATTTGTTCAACTCGCTTTCAACAGCGGGAACAAAAAACAAGCCTAGAGTCGTACTTGGCAAACTCTTTGGCAACTGCCGTTTTTGGTCCTGTATGGGTGGAAAGGACAGCAAAGTGTTTGTGGTGTTTGGGGCATTCCCCCAAGACACATCGACATCCATCAGCCGCACAGAAACAAGGCCAAGCACTCGCCTAAGCCAGGCGATTCAAGGGGTTAGCAGCAGGGTCGGTATGTTGGCACCGCTAGAATCTACCCCATGCGGGTGTAGTTCAATGGTAGAACTTTTGCTTCCCAACGGCCTAGAAACGAGTCGTGGCCCTCACTGGATGACCTCAGTGACTTGAGTTTCAGAGTTCCATCAGAACCACTCAGACAGGTGCAGGATTGGCACCACCCAGTCCACCACCAGCTTGGATTGCCGCTGTGACTGAACCACAACAGTCAACTCCACACCAATGACTTCAGCACAACATCAAACTCCATGTGCTTGTGCCTGAGGTATGCAATCACAGCACTCTCAGTTTGAGCACCACCAAGTTGTTGCCACACATAGCCTGAGACACTGGTTCTGGTCTTGCACCCTCCTCCAGGCTTGAAGTACCAATAGACAACATTGAATCTTGTTGGTTGTTTTGCCATAGGGTGTGTTGTTGCTTTGCAACACACTTTCCCATCATCAGTTGCCAACATCAACAGGTGGTTTCCACCCATGTTGTCCATTCCACCAAATCGAGGGATGGTTGCCTGACCTCAACAGTCAACGGCATCGTGATGGACCATCTAAGTGAGCATGAACAGATTGAACTTGTTCGAATCATCAAGGAGCTTGGTGGCACATTGGCATTCCCCCAAATCAGTAGACAAATATGATGTCAAAACTGAAATGGAGAATTGCAAATGCAACGAGCGAAATATGCCCCTGAGTTCAAAGACGAGGCAGTTAAACAAGTCATCGATAAAGGCCACTCGGTTGTCGATGTAGCCAAGCGACTAGGCATT
>CAIMWY010000394.1 GCA_903845315.1 uncultured Burkholderiales bacterium | reverse complement strand
TTGGCTGTGTCCAAGCCTCGCGTGGTGTACCGCGATGTTGACGGTGAGCGTCACGAGCCCATTGAGTTGGTCACCGCCGACATTGAAGAAACCCACCAAGGTGGTGTGATGCAAGCCCTGGGCGAGCGCAAAGGCGAACTCGTCAACATGGAACCCGATGGTCGAGGCCGTGTGCGTTTGGAATACCGCATTCCTGCCCGTGGTTTGATTGGCTTCACCAACGAGTTCTTGAACTTGACCCGTGGCTCAGGCTTGATCTCCAACATCTTTGACAGCTATGAGCCACATAAAGGTGATATTGGCGGTCGTAAAAACGGTGTCTTGATCTCCATGGACGATGGTGAAATCTTTACCTACGCCTTGGGCAAACTCGACGACCGTGGTCGCATGTTCGTCAAGGCCAACGACCCCGTGTATGAGGGCATGATTGTGGGTATCCACAGCCGTGACAATGACCTGGTGGTCAATGCGACCCGCACCAAGCAGCTCACCAACTTCCGTGTGTCGGGCAAAGAAGACGCCATCAAGATCACGCCTCCGATTGATCTCACGCTCGAATATGGCGTTGAGTTTATTGATGACGATGAGTTGGTCGAAATCACGCCCAAGAGCGTGCGTCTGCGCAAACGCTTCTTGAAAGAGCACGAGCGCAAGCGCAACAAGTAAACGCCGCACGCTCAAAGCGTGTGGATATTTTGATAAGCCGAAGGTTGAACCTTCGGCTTTTTCACAAGCATCGTCAATTGAGACCCATGTAAGTTGTATGAACGCATTCACATCTGATGTATCCCATGAGCGTGTTGGCCACGTGGGTTTGATCACCCTCAACCGTCCGCAGGCACTGAATGCCTTGTCATTGGCCATGGTGCGTGAACTCACCCAAGTGCTGATCAACTGGCAGCATGACCCGCAGGTGTGGGTCGTGGCTGTGCGTGGCAGCAACAAGCAAGGACCTTTTGGTACTTTTTGTGCAGGTGGCGACATTCGCTATTTCCACCAAGCTGCTTTGGCGGGAGACGTATCGCTGGAAGACTTTTTCACTGAGGAATACAGCCTGAATCACTTGATTCAAAACTACCCCAAGCCCTACATCGCGTTCATGGACGGCATCGTCATGGGCGGTGGTATGGGCATCAGCCAGGGCGCGGCTTGGCGCATGGTCACAGAGCGCACCCTGATGGCCATGCCGGAAACTCAAATTGGTTTGTTTCCCGATGTGGGTGGCGGATACTTTTTGAGCCGCTGTCCAGGCCACAGTGGTGAGTACCTAGCCCTCACAGGCCAAGTGTTGCATGGCGCCGATGCATTGGCCGTGGGCTTGGCCGATGTGTGCGTGCCTTCTGGTTTTTTGCCTGAGTTGTGGCAAAGCTTGAGCAGTCCAAGCTGGCACAGTGCAGAGGCTTTGTTGGCTGGCATGCATGCACATGTGGCGCGCATCCAAGCCGCTAACGCATTACCCAATCCCATCTCACCGAGTTGGCAAGATCCGCAGATAGACACTGTGTTTGCGTTGCCCTGCGTCAGTGACATCGTCCACTCATTGACTGATTTGGCTGCAGGGCAATCCGAATGTTGGGCTAGCCAGACCTTGCAGGCACTGCGGGATCGCTCACCGCTCATGCTGGCTGTCAGCTTAGAGCAAATTCGCCGAGGCCGGCAATTGAGCTTGGCCGATGACTTGCGCATGGAGCGCGACTTGGTGCGTCGCTGCTTTCATACCGAACACCTGAACCGTCGAGGCTCGCAGAGTGAAACCGTGGAGGGCATTCGTGCCTTGGCGATCGACAAAGACCGTCAACCCCAGTGGCAGCCTTTACGCATAGAAGACGTCACACCGGAGATGGTGCTCCCGTTTTTTGTCAGCCCTTGGCCTGCCCAGTCCCACCCCTTGCGTGACTTGGCTTGAACCCGCTTGAGTGGCGCCACAGCCGTTAGCGCGGCAACGTGTGCAAGGGAATGTCTTTGGCTCGTGCCAAACGCTCTAACTGCTGGCGTGTTTGATTGGCAAAGAATGCGGCCAATGCTTGATGGATGCTGGCTTTTCGTATAAGGTCTGCCGCGTTATTGGGCAGACCCGCCGCGTCACACAAGCGCGCTGCAAAGTGTGGTTCTAGGGCGGCCACCGCCACGCGGCCATTTTTGCAGGCGTAAACGCGGTATCCGCCATGAGCGCCGCCCACGTCACCTTTTAGCGTGGTCAAGCCCCAAGTACGCGGCAGGGCCAAATAGCATGCTGCATCGCTCAAGGCAACTTCTTGAAACACACCGCGACCAACTCCACGCCCTGGGCGTTGGCGCATCAGCAGGGCTTGCAACACAGCCTCGGTGGTCAAGAGCGAGCCACCCATGTCTGCATACAACGTGGGCGGCATATCCAAGCCATTGACCAAGCCGTTCTCAGCCAAATAGGTCAGGTCGTGTCCTGGTTCATCCGCCCGTGCGCCGGACGCCCCCACCACGCTGACCATGCACAGGGCGGGGTACTGGCGGTGCAGCGCAGTCCAGCCAAGCCCAAGTTTGTTGAGTGCAGAGGGGCGAAACGAGGTGATCAGCACATCCGTGCGTGCCAAGCGCTTGTGCAAGATGGCTTGGCCGGGAGCTGTCTTTAAGTCGGCATGCACCACCTGAACACCTTGGTGCATGGTTTCATAGGCGGCCGGTTTGTACTGTCCCATGGGGTCGACCGTGGCGCTTCCGGCTGGGGCCACGGGCTCGAGCTTGGTACAGCGGGCACCCATGCCGCGCAAGCGCATGAGCGCTGCAGGCCCGGGCAAGTTGAGGGCCAGGCTGAGAATACGCACCCCTTTCAGAGGTGTTGGGCGTGGGGGAATCGCGGGAGAAGATGGGGTCTTGGTCATGCCCCAATTATCAGCGGCTACTTCAGCGGCTGGTGGCAGGGTCGAGGCCCGTGTCACGGACCAGTTTGGCCACCGAGGGCGAGGTCAGAAAACGCACCAAGTGCTTCGCCGCTTCTTGCTCTTGCGAGCCGTCGACCAAGGCGGACGAGAAGAAGATGGTTTGTTGCACCGCATCGGGCAAGGTGCCCACGAAGTCGAGTTCTTTGAAATAGATCAGCTCGCTCACTTGCTGAAAGCCGAGTTCCGCATCGCCCCGCGCCACCACCGCGCCTACGCGCTCGCTCATGATGCGTTTGGCGGTGACTTTCATTTGATCAGCGATACCCAGCTTAGGGAACATTTCAGTCGACAAATAGGTGCCACTGGCGCTGGCTGAGTAGGCGATGGATTTGGCTTCGAGCAAAGTTTTCTTCAACGCCTCAACGGTGCTGATGTCGGGCTTGGGTGTGCCTTTGCGCACGGCCACGCCAATCTGTGAACGTGCCAAGTCAACGCGGCTGCCTTTGACCAATTTCCCTTGGGCCATCAAAGCTTCTAAGCCACCTTCGGACAAGATCACCAGATCAAACTTTTCGGCACGTGCGAAACGGCTGGGAATGGAGTCAGGTGCATTGCCCACTGAAGCGCCGAAAGAGCTGATGACTTTGTTGCCTGAGGCCTGTTCATACATGGGCACCAGTTGCTTGTAGGCTTCGGTGAAGGCGCCTGAGGTGATGACGCGAATTTCCGCGGCTTGCACGACTTGGGCTGCAAAGACGAACAGGCCAAGACCCGCCAAAGCGAGCCGACGCGTCAACGAAGGGGCAAAAAAACTACGGTGGTTCATGGCGTGTCTCTGTTTGTTGTGCGAGAGCGGGTTGAGTCAATTACTCGGCGGTGATCTTGCGTTCGCGAATCACGCGGCCCCAAGTGGCGGTTTCTTTGGCCATGTAGACGGCCAGTTCATTGCGGTTGCCTGGCAGCGGGGTCAGGCCATGGCTGTTGAGTTGCTCCACCACATCGGGGGATTTCAGCACTTTGACCAATTCCACATTCCAGCGGTCCAAGATGGCCGTGGGCACTTTGGATGAGGCCACAAAGGCGTACCAGTTGGTGGCACTGAAACCTGGGTAGCCGGACTCTGCAATGGTGGGAATGTTGGGCAAAGAACGCAGGCGTTGCGCCCCGGTGCTGGCCAAGGGAATCAGCTTGCCGTTGTCGATGTAGGCCTGTGAGGTGGAGTAGGTGGAGAAGTAGGCCGCTACGCGACCACCGAGCAAGTCTTGCAAGGCAGGAGCGCCGCCTTTGTAGGGCACGTGGACGGTTTCAATTTTGGCCATGTCGTCTAACAGTTCACCCGCCAAGTGAGATGCCGAGCCTGGGCCAGTAGACGCGTAGTCGAGCTTGCCGGGGTTCTTCTTGGCAAAGGCAATGTAGTCGGCAAAGGTTTTGATGCCCATGCCGGCATGGACCACCAGCACGTTGGGAAAGTTCACACCCATGGTGATAGGCGCCAAGTCTTTGACCGGGTCATAAGGCAACTTGACCAAATGCGGAGCAATGGTGAGCGGGCCAACAGAACCAAACAAAATCACGCTGCCATCGGTGGGGCCTGTGGCTGTGTAGTGATGGGCGATGTTGCCACCGGCGCCGCCCTTGTTGTCGATGACCACCGAAGCGCCAATGTTCTCGCCCAACTTCTTGGCGATGATGCGTGCAGATGTGTCAGCAGCCCCACCGGCTGCAAAGCCCACCACCATGGTGATAGATTTTTTGGGCGGAAAGTCTTGCGCCGTTGCCGACAAGGCCAGTAGGCTGCCGAGCAAGCAAAGACGGAGGTGGCAAAGGGCGGTGGTGTTCATAAAAGCTTTCGTGACGGTGTTTCACAGTGTCATGGGCCAACAGCCCAGAGCTTACTCGCTGCTCAGGCCAAGGGTTTTGGGTTGGCGCTTTTCCACGGCATAACGCAGCAGCGCAGCGGTGCGAAACACGCCATGCGCAAACTTACCGTAGGGCAGGGTGGCAAACAAGGCCATCACCACGCCTAAGTGCGCAGCCAGCAAGGCCGGTAAGGCGTCACTACCACGGGCCAGCCACAAGGCCAGTCCGGTGAGGCTGGTGAAAAACAATAAGCCGATGAAGCCATAGTCCATGGGTTTTTGTGCCGCGTCCCCGTGCATGGGGTGACGTTGCCATTTGAGCTTGAACAAACCCATGGTGCCCAGCAGCAAACTCACGCCACCCACCGCGCCTAAAACTTTGGGCAAGCTGGGCAAGTCATACGGCGCTTGCCAGCCCAGCGCATAGTGGTAGAGCGTGCCCACGCTGGTGGCTGCAAAGCAGAGCATGAAACCGTAAAAGGTCAAATGGTGCGCGCGTTGGCGCGACAGGCTGAACGCGTCGTCTTCGTTGTTGCAGCCTTTGCCATGTCCACCGTCCAAATAGGTCAGACGCAGCGCGTCGTGCGCTGCTTCTGCCGTTGCAGGCGGTGTGAGTGCAGCGCCAGTGGTGGCGGGGGTGATTTCACGCCAGAAACGCCGTACACCCAGACTCAAGGCCAGTGCTGCAAACAAGAGGACAGGTGCAAACAGGCTCACCAAAAGGTTGTGCGGAAAGATTCTGTAGAAGTTACCGCCTAGATTTTGGGCAAACAGCGTGCCGTTGAACTGCAAGGCCAGCAGCAAGAACAAGGTCAAGCCAAATGCTAGCGCCAGAGACAGCGTGAGACCGTTGCGCTGGTACAGCGCCCCCAACGCAGGTGGCCAGGCATAGTCGGTGTAGGTTTGGCCACGCAACTGGGCCATCGATTGCGGCACATTGACCGCAAACACATGGGGCGGCGCATATTGGCAAGCGTGCAAACAAGCGCCACAGTTGTGGCACAGGTTGGCCAGGTAATGCACATCGGCTTTGCCAAATTCAAGTCGCCGCGTCATGGCGGGGAAGACTGCACAAAAGCCTTCGCAGTAACGGCAGGCATTGCAGATTTGCAGCTGTCGCGCCACTTCGGCTTCAGCAGTAGACAGGGGCAATGCACCTTGCGCCAAGGCGCGTGCTTCTTGGGTCAGGGCTTCAAGCGTTTGCATGGTCTGCCCCTTGTGTGTGGCCGAGAGCCGCGCGCGCCGCATTGCTGCCTGCGATCCGACCAAAGGCAGTGCCAATCGACATGCCAACACCAGCGGTGTAGCCTTTGCCCAGCACATTGCCGGACATGATTTCGCCTGCGGCAAACAAGTTCTCGCTGGGTTGGTCTTGGAAACGCACCGCTGCCGTCTCGTCGGTTTTGAGACCTAGATACGTGAAGGTGATGCCAGGGCGCAGGGCGTAGCCGTAGAAGGGGCCGGTGTCGATGGGGCGCGCCCAATGTGTTTTGGCCGGGGTGATGCCTTCGGTGTGGCAATCGTCTTGCACGTTGTGGTCAAAGGTGCCGACGCGGCAGGCTTGGTTGAATTCGGTGATGGTGTGCATGAAGGTGTCCACGGGCAGCCCTAACAGGGCAGCCAGTTCGGGCAGGGTGTCGGCTTGTATGCCGTCAAACACTGGCGGCATGAAGCGGCCAATGGCTTTGCTGTCGATGATGGTGTAGCCAATTTGCCCAGGTTGCAGCGCCACCAGGCGGCCCCAGATGGCGTAGCGCTTGGGCCAGAAGTCTTCGCCTTCGTCATAGAAGCGTTTGCCTTCTTGGTTCAGCACCACACCCAGCGACACGCAGTCCAGGCGGGTGCAAATGCCGCCGTCGTATTCGGGCGCGCGCGCATCAATGGCCACCATGTGGGCTTGGGTTTTGTCGCCAATCATGTCAGCGCCATGGGCCATGAGGTCTTTGATCATGAGGCCTTGGTTGTAGCGGGTGCCACGGACCAAAAAGTTGTCCGCGGTCCACTCGCCCCATTCGTTTTGACCCCAGGCTTCGCGCAGCCACTCACGGTTGGATTCAAAGCCGCCGCAAGCTAGTACACAGGATTTAGCCGTGATGCGTTCCTGGCCCACATAAGCCGCCACAAAACGCCCCTCTTCAATCTCGATGTGGTCGACGGGTGCGTTGTAGCGCACTTGCACGCCCAATTGCTCTGCGCTGCGAAAGTAGGCGTTGACCAGGGCTTTGCCTCCGCCCATGAAGAAAGCGTTGGTACGTGCCACATGCAGCGTGCCAGAGAGGGGCGGTTGAAAGTGCACGCCATGTTGGCGCATCCAGTCGCGGCAGTTGGAGGAGGCGCGAATGACCAATCGGGCGAGTTTCTCGTTGGTGATGCCACCGGTGACTTTGAGCAAGTCTTGCCAATACTCTTCTTCGGGGTAGGCCTCGACCAGCACGTCTTGCGGTGCATCGTGCATGCAGCGCAAGTTGCGGGTGTGCATGGAGTTGCCGCCACGCCATTCTTTTGGGGCAGCTTCCAGCAAAGTCACGCTGGCCCCGGCTTCGGCAGCCATCAGTGCTGCGCACAAGGCAGCATTGCCGCCACCTACAACCAATACATCTGTGCTCATGCCTCGTCCTTAAAAGCCAAACAGTCGGGCGGGATTGTCTTGAAGAATTTTTTGCCGTATGGCGGCATCGGGCGCCCAGTCTTTGAGCAAGTTGAACAAGGCCACTGAGCCCACTTTGTCGGCAAACGACAGATGGGGGTAGTCGCTGCCCCAGATCACACGGTCTGCCGCCACCCCCAAGATGGCCTGGGCCATGGGTCGTGCGTCGGCAAATGTGGGGGCTGTACCCATGCGATACGTACCCGTGAATTTGACCCAAGTTTTGCCAGTGCCGTTTTTTAATAAATCGAGCAATTGCACAAAACCGTCTTGTTGTGGGCCTTGCGCCCCTAAGAACATGCCCATGTGCGCCAAGCTGTGGTCAACCTTGAGTTTGGCCAAAGTAGGCAGCATTTGATGCGTTAACCATCCGGGTAACAAAAAGTCGAGGTGCCAGCCGAGTTCAGCGCAGCGTGCATCCAGGCGCTGAATGCGCGGTTGCATGCGCTCAAGCAGACCTTCTTCATACGGGTGAACCGGTGACACGTTGATGCGCACACCGCGTACGCCCAACTCGTTCATGGTGGCGAGCTCGGCATCAGAAATGTGCTCGTCCACATCCACGATGGCACGTCGCAACGAGGCGTCCATTTGACGCATGGTGTCAAACATGCAGCTGTTGTCACGGCCATAGGCTGAAGGCTGCACAAAGACGAAACGTTTGATGCCCAGCAACTCTGCCAGGCCCAAATAATCGTTCAGTTCAGCAACGGGTGGCTTGTACCGCAAACCACCCGCGTAGGGGTAGCGTTCAGCTGGCCCAAAAACATGGAAATGGGCGTCGCAAGCGAGTGCGGGGGACTGAAATGCGGGGTCTGCGTCGCGGTGTGTAAGCATGCTAATTATTTTACGCAAGCCTTACGCAGCGCCTGGACGTCTTGTCGTGCAGCGGACATCAAATAAGCCACGTCATTGCCCGCAATGATGAAGCGCGCTCCCAGGGTTGTGAGTTGGCTTTGCAACTCCAAGTCACCGCGAATGCCGCCGACGCCCAAAAACTTGCCGTGTTTGCGGCAGGCTGCGGCGGTGGTTTCGTAGGCTTGCTTGATCTTGGGGTGTTTGAGTTGTCCGGGAATGCCCATCTCAGTACACAAGTCGTTGGAGCCAATCAACAACATGTCAATGCCTTCTATGGCCGCAATGGCCTCGGCGTTGTCAATGCCTTGCGGTGTTTCGAGCATCACGATGACCAGTGTGTCGTGGTTGAGTCGGCTGTTGTTGTCTGCCAGGGGAATGGCTTGGTAGCCCAAGGCTGGGTTGGCACCCATCACCGAGCGGTGACCGATGGGTGGGAATTTGCAAGCCAAGATGATGGCTTTGGCTTGTTCTGCCGTGTTGACGTGCGGAACGATGATGCCTTGTGCGCCGCCGTCGAGCACGCGACTCATGTCGCTGGCCAAGTGGCCGGGCACGCGCACAAACGGCGTGATGCCATGGCCAATGGCTGCCACGCAAATGGCCGAGGTGGTGTCGTGCGAAATGGCGCTGTGTTCCATGTCCACGTAGATGGCATCAAAACCGCACGAGGCGGCCATGGGGCCGATGTCTGCGGTGCGCGCTTGACGCAAGCCCATGCAGAGAACCAGTTGGTCGTCGAGCAACGCTTGCTTGGCTTTATTTTGGTAAGCGGTAGAAGAGGTCATGTTTTTGTTCTTTCGGGTTATTCAACTTTGATGGCAGATTTGGTCACCACACTTTTCCAAATGCGTGACTCGTCTTGAACTTTTTTGCTGAAGTCTGCGCTGCTGCGCGCGACAGCGCGCGCGCCCGTGGCCGCAAACACCTCGATCACCTTGGGTTGTTCCACCGCGCGTGCCACGCCTTGCTGAATGCGTGCCAGCACGGCGGGGGGCAAACCAGCAGGTGCCATCAAGCCGAACCAATAGACCATGTCATAGCTGCCGTAACCCGCTTCGGTGAAGGTGGGCACCTCAGGAATGAGCGGGTGACGTTCTTTGCCCACCACGGCTAAGCCCCGCAACTTGCCGCCCTTGATGTGCTGCGCCGCAGAGCCTGCGCTGGACAAGCCCACATCAATGCGACCCGCCATCAGATCGAGCAAGGCTGCAGCCACACCCCGGTAAGGTACGTGGGTGAGTTCGGCATTGGCTTGGATGAAAAACAGTTCCGTGGCCAAGTGCGCAGACGAGCCTTGACCTCCCGACCCGTAGGTCAAGGTTTTCGGGCTCTTGTGGGCCTGGTCCGCCAAGTCTTTCAAGGTTTTGTAGGGCGCGTCGGCTTTGACCATCAGCACTGCGGGCGCTTCGGCAATGGTGCTGATTTTGACGATGTCTTTTTCAGGGTCGTAAGGCAGTTTGTCGTAAAGCGCAGAGGACACCGCAAACGAGTTGTCGGTGACCAGCAAGGTGTAACCATCTGGTGTCGATTTGGCCACCAGGTCAGTGCCCACCGTGCTACCCGCGCCGCCTTTGGTTTCCACAATCACGGGTTGGCCCCATTGGGTGGTCAGCTCTGCACCCAGCGTGCGTGCAGCCGTTTCGGTGAATGAGCCTGCCGCAAACGGCACGATGATGCGAATGGGTTTGTTGGGCCAGGTACTTTGCGCTGTGGCTTGGTGTGCCAGCAGCAATCCCAACAAGGCATAAAAAACGCGCAATATGAAACGGTGCATGGTGGTCCTGAAGGTTCAAAAGTGAAGGTTGGCGCGCAACTGTTGGGCCGTGGCCTGAATAGACGACAACACTGGTCGACCAAATTCGGCGCTCAGATTCTGCAAGATGTCAAAAGTGGGCAACTGCGAGCAGGCAATGAACATTGCGTCGCAGCCATCGGTCATGACCTGGCGGGCCATGTGTGCCACCTCGGCAGAGGTGATGCGTCCCAATGCGTCGACATTGGGTGCGCGCAAGCTATCAAACGCCAGCACCTCAATGCCACCATCGGCCAAGAAGCGTTTGAGTTGGTCGTTGACTTCGTCGTGATAGGGCGTGACCAAGCCAATTTGCTGGGCGCCTTGTGCTTGCAAGGCCTTCACCATGGCACTGGCGGTGGTGACTACGGGTTTGCCAATCAACTGCGTGAGCTCTGCGCACAAGTCGGCGTCACCTTGAGCGCCCGACAAGAAACTGGCGGCGGTGCAGCCATAGGCCAAGGCCTGGATGGGCTGGCTCACCAAGGTCTGTGCCAATGTCAGGGCTTGGGCTTTGTAGGCCGCAATGGTCTCGCGTGTTAGCAGGCCTTGACCGCGCGGAATTTTGAGGGTTTGACAAGCGGTGCCGACTGGTAACCAGCCCACCAGTTCGGTGGCCATGGTGGTGTTGTTGATGGGAACCATCAAGGCAATGTGGGGTGCGGTGTTCATACAGGTTCTATGCGTCTGGTCAGGGAGTGGTCTTGCTCACGAATACCGGCGCGCAAAGGGCGCCAGTGCAAAGCGCGGATTTCACCAAACTCTTGGGGCAAACGCTCCCAGTGCCAGCCACCATCTTGACTGACGAACACTTGGCCTAAGTTGGTACAGGCCCACAGGTGCAAGGGCTGCAAGGGGTGGGTAGCCACGGTCCAGACCGTGCTGTTGACGGTGCCGGGTAAGACCACTTCTTGCCAATGTGCGCCATAGTCCTCGCTCATCAGCAAGCGACCACGGTTACCCGGTGGGCCGTTGCCATTGGTGAGAAACACCACGCCGGTGTGATCGAGTCTGGGCACGATGGAACGCGTGTATTGCCACGGCGAGTTAATCGCTTGGAATTCCCAATGCAAGCCACCATTTGTGCTGCAATGCAGACCTTGGTTGGTGGTGGCGTACATCAGGCGTTGGTGGCCGGACCGGTCGAGGATGGCAATGCCATGTACATCCGCAGAAATCAATCCTTGATCACGCGCGTGCCAAGTGTCTCCATCGTCATGGCTGACAAAGATGCCGCCAATTTCAACGGTCAACCACACCGTGCGTGCGTCCAAGGGATCGAACAAAACTTGCGTGACCCGCGTGGCGCCCATGTTGATGTTGGAGAACTGTTGCAGGTTCGGCACATGGAGTGTTTGCCACGTTTTACCACCATCGCGGCTGCGACAGATGCCGGCCGGGCGGCTGCCGACAAACCACAGTTGTGGGTCTTGCGGATGGATGGCCGCCACCCAAATGTCTTGCAGGGGTGACGCGATGGCAGTCCATCGTGCGCTGGCTTCGTGCCATTGGAACAAGCCCATGTCGGTGCCTGCCAGCAGCCACTCCGGATGCGATGGGTGGCTGGCCAAGCCCCACACGCGGGCTTCGAGGTACATGCCTGAGTGGCTGTTAGGGTGCACCCATGACATGCCGCCATCCTCACTGAACCATGCCGAGTGCCCAGCGGTGCCGACATAGACATGCGGTTGCAAATTCATATTCAGGAAGGGCCTTGCACAAGGGTGGTAAATTGCGTGCGCTGAATGATAGAGACTATAAAAACTGCAACCGTCATGAAGGAGACAGCTGTGCTAAAGATCAAACAATGGGGTGTCGGATGCGCTTTAGCTTTCGCTTGTGTGCTGAGCGCATTTGCACAAGGGTTCCCTCAAAAACCAGTGCGCGTGGTGATTGGGTTTCCGCCTGGTGGTGGCATCGACATCGTGGCACGCTTGATCGCCCCCAAGCTGTCTGAGTCGTTCGGGCAATCGGTGTTGGTGGACAACCGCCCCGGTGCCAATGGCGTACTGGCGATGGATCATGTGGCCAAATCTGCGCCCGATGGACACACCTTGTTTTTGGGTACTTTGGGCAATTTGAGCATCAACCCCTCGTTCTATCCGAACTTGCCGTTCAATGTGGACAAGCAGTTTGTGCCGGTGACCGAGGTGGCTTCTTTGTCTTTTGTCTTGTTTGCAAATCCTGCAGTTCCTGCCAACAACTTGTCTGAGTTGGTGTCGTATGCCAAGGCCAATCCGGGTGTGTTGAATTACTCATCCAGCGGTGCCGGGGGATTGCCCCATTTGGCGGGTGAGTTGTTCAGCGCGGCCGTGGGTTCGAAGATGGTTCACGTGGCCTACAAAGGCAGCGCACCCAGTATCAGCGATGTGATGGGCGGTCAGGTGCAGATGACGTTTGAAGCTGCGGCAGCCGGGGCGCAGCAGCTCAAAGCCGGTCGACTCAAGGCCTTGGGTGTGACGGGCAATAAACGCGTCGCCTTCTTGCCCGATGTGCCTGCGGTGCAAGAGGTGGTGCCAGGCTTTGAAGTGCTCAATTGGTATGGCTTGGTGGCGCCTGCAGGCACGCCCAAAGACACCATTCGCAAGTTGCAGCAAGAAGTTGCCAAGGTGATGGCGCTGCCAGAGATTCGCGACAAGATGGTGTCCATGGGCACCGACCCGGTGGGGTCATCACCTGAGGAGTTTGGTCAGTACATCAAGTCTGAAACCCTCAAGTGGGGGCGCATCATTCGGGACGGCAATATTCGTCCCGAGTGATACTGAACTTACTCGCCGAAGTTCAGGGGAAGGCCCACATAATTTTCCGCCAAGGAGCGAGAGGCTGACTCGCTGTGTACCAAGTAGTCCAGCTCGGCTTCTTGCACTTTTTGCCCAAAGCCTGCCGAGTCTGGAAACTTGTGCATGAGCGAGGTGAACCACCACGAGAAACGCTCGGCGCGCCAGATGCGACGCAAGCAGCGCTGTGAGTAGTGGTCAATGCCCGCTTCGCTTTTCTCAGCGTAGTACTCGGTCAAGGCGTGGCTGAGGTATTTCACGTCGGTAGCAGCCAAGTTCAAGCCTTTGGCGCCGGTTGGCGGCACGATGTGGGCTGCGTCACCCGCTAAAAACATTCGACCAAAACGCATGGGCTCGGCCACAAAACTGCGCAGGGGGGCAATGCTTTTCTCGATCGACGGGCCTGTGACCAAGTTGGCGCGGGCTTCGGGGTCGAGGTGGTCTTTCAAATCTGACCAAAAACGTTCGTCTGACCAGTCCTCCACCTTGTCGGTCAACGGAACCTGCACGTAGTAGCGGCTTCGTGTGGCGCTGCGCATCGAGCACAAGGCAAAGCCACGGTTGGTGTTGGCGTAAATCAACTCATGCGACACCGGTGGCACATCCGCCAAGATACCCAGCCAGCCAAAGGGATAGACCTTTTCGTATTCGGTGATCGACCCTTCTGGCACGCTGGCACGACATACGCCGTGAAAGCCATCACAACCTGCAATGAAGTCGCACTGCAAGGTGTGCCTGTGGCCATCTTTTGTGTAGCTCACGTTGGGGTTGGCGCTGTCGAAGTCGTGCACTTGCACGTCGTGTGCGTCGTAGACGGTGGTTAAGCCTTTTGCGGCTCGGTCAGCCATCAGATCGCGGGTGACTTCGGTTTGTCCATAGACCACCACATTTTCGCCTCCGGTGAGGCTGTTCATGTCGATGCGGTGGCGTTTGCCTGCAAACAGCAATTCAATGCCGCCATGCACCAAACCCTCTTTGTGCAGGCGTTGGCTCACGCCAACTTCGTCGAGCAGATCGACTGTGACTTGCTCTAACACGCCAGCGCGGATACGGCCGAGCACATAGTCGCCGCTTTGTCGTTCAAGGATGATGTTGTCGATGCCTGCTTGATGCAGCAAAGCGCCCAGCAAAAGTCCTGAGGGTCCGGCTCCAATGATGGCTACTTGGGTACGCATGGTGTTTGTCTCCGTTTTGAGTGTTGCAAAGCATAGGGCTGTGGCGGATCGTCTTCTGAATGATTGAGCGGCAGTGTGCGATGTTCAGAATGATTGCTCGATAATCGCGCAAAGAGGTGTTGAATGTCTATAGCCAAAGCAGATGTCATTGAAGGAATGGTCAAAGGTATGGCCGTGTTGGAGAGCTTTGACACGGAGCGCCAGCGCCTGAACGCCACCTTGGCCGCACAACGTGCAGGCATCACCCGAGCAGCAGCGCGGCGTCACTTGTTGACCTTGCATCACCTGGGTTACTTGGAGTCTGATGGCAGCTACTTTTGGTTAGCGGCCAAGGTGATGCGTTTTTCTGGCAGCTACTTGGCTTCGTCAAGGTTACCGCGCGTGACACAGCCCACCCTGAATCGACTCGCGGTTCAGTCGCAACATTCGTTTTCAGCCGTGGTGTTGGATGGCGAAGAGGTGGTGATCATTGCCCGCAGCGATGGGGCCCGTGTCTTGGCTTATGGCTTGCACCTGGGCGCACGTCTGCCTGTTCATGCCACCTCCACAGGACGTGTGTTGTTGGCAGGTAAGACTAAGGCGGCGTTCAACGCATGGATCAAAGGACGCCATTTGTCGCGTTTGACGGGCTTTACCGTGACCGATGTCAAGACTTTGCGCGAACAGGTGGCCCAAGCGCAAAGCAATGATTACGTCATCAGTTGCGAAGAGCACGAACTTGGCGTGAGTGCCATGTCCGTGCCGTTGCGTAACGCACAGGGCCAGGTGGTTGCGGCGCTGAATGTGGTGTTGCCATCCCAAGCGATGTCAGCAGTTCAGATGCGTCAACACTTCTTACCCCTCTTGCAGGGCGCAGCACAAGAACTGCGGCCTTTGCTTTGAGGAGGTCAGGCGCGCAGTTTGTAGCGCTGGATTTTGCCAGTTGCTGTTTTAGGCAGATCGGTGACGAACTCTATCCATCGCGGATATTTGTAGGGTGCCAATTGAGATTTGACATGTTGTTTCAAATCTTCTGGGCTCAGGTATTCGCCTGCTTTGAGCACCACAAAGGCCTTGGGTTTTATCAATCCATCCGTGTCGGCCATGCCCACCACGGCTGCTTCGAGAATGCTGGGGTGGGTCATGAGGGACGCCTCCACCTCGAAGGGCGAGACGTAAATGCCTCCTACCTTGAGCATGTCGTCGCTGCGTCCGCTGTACGTGTAGTAGCCGTCTGCGTCGCGAATATATTTGTCTCCGCTACGCGTCCATTCTCCGGCGAACGTGTGTTTTGTTTTTTCCCGGTTGTTCCAATACATGATGGCTGAGGTGGGGCCACTGATTTGGAGTTCGCCAATTTCGCTATCGCCGCATTCTTGGCCATCTTCTGCCACGATACGCAGTTGATAGCCGGGCACCGCTTGACCCGTTGTTCCGTAGCGCACTTGTCCAGGCTTGTTGCTCAAAAAGATATGCAGCATTTCTGTGGAACCGATACCGTCCAAAATTTCACAACCGTATTCAGCGGTCCACTTCTTGCCAATTTCTGCCGGCAAGGCCTCGCCTGCGCTGGTGCACAAACGCAAGTTCATGTTTGATTTTTTAGGACGCTGAGGGTCTGCCAGTAAAGACGCAAACAAAGTGGGTACGCCATAAAAAATAGTCGGCTGATACTTAGTCAAGATGCCGAAAACATCCTGTGTGGTTGGGCGACCTGGTAACAAGATCGTGGTTGCCCCAACGCTGAGTGGAAATGTCAACGCATTGCCTAAACCATAGGCAAAGAAAAGCTTCGCCGCCGAGTACACCACGTCAGATGAGCGAATGCCCATCACACCCTTGGCGTACAAGTCTGCAGTTTGAATCAGGTGGCTGTGCAGATGGACCGTGCCTTTGGGTGCCCCTGTGGATCCGCTGGAGTAAAGCCAAAAGCAGGCGTCGTCCGAACTGGTGTTGGCGCAAACAGGCGTTGTATCCGATTGCGCAATCAAGGTTTCTAATCGTAGATGAGGGCAGTCGTTTGGCCCATCGGCCACCACCACAGTGCCTAAGTCGGGTAACTTTCCGATCAGATTTTCGAAAGCGGGTAATAAAGCGTTGGACACTATCAGTCCACGGGCGCGGGAGTCGCGCAACATGTATTCAAAATCTTGGTTGGTTAGCAAGGTGTTTGTTGCCACTGGCACCACGCCTGCCAGCATGCACCCCAAAAAGACCACGGGCCAGTTGAGCGAGTCAAGCATGCACAGCATGATGCGTGACTCTGGTTGGAACCCTTGCGCGCGCAAAGCATTGGCAAAACGCCAAGCACTTTGCTCAAGTTCGGCATACCGCATTTGATGACCAGTGAGGGCATCGATATAAGCCACTTTTTCGGCATGCGCTACATTGCGACTTAGCAAGTCTTGCGCTGCGTTGTAGTGCTTGTTGTGCTTGCCTTCAATGTTCATCACGTCTCCTGCATTAAATTGCAACTTTATTATAATTCGGAATTATAATGCATGATGGTTAACCCGTATTTGACTCAGGCTACAATGCAAAACTTCGGGGCGTAGCGCAGTCTGGTAGCGCATCTGGTTTGGGACCAGAG
>CAIMWY010000393.1 GCA_903845315.1 uncultured Burkholderiales bacterium | reverse complement strand
GGGGTCCAAACCAATACAACCAAGCGGCCCTCTAGATGGCCTACGGTGATGAATCGGTCTTCTGTGTATTCTTGCCTTGTGTCTTGTCCCGTCAAATGCAAGCCGTCAAAGATCTCGCCTGCGCGCGCGAAGTCCAACCCACGCTCAGCCAAAGTCTTGTTTCGCTTTGCAGCGTCGAACTCAAACTTCATTGAATTATTGTACCCCCATTAAATACAAATTCAATGTTGTGAACGGGGTCTAATTTCGATGCATGCCGCTCAGTCAGGCACCACCGCAGTGACTTCAATTTCCACCTGTGCGCGGTCTTCCACCAGGTCGGCCACTTGCACCAAGGTCATGACGGGGTAGTGGCGGCCGATCACCTGTTGGTAGACCTTGCCAAGTTCGCGTCCCCGGGCCAGGTATTCTTTTTTGTTTTTCACATACCAGGTCATGCGCACCATGTGCTGTGGACCGGCTTGGGCGCAGGCCAAGGTGTCCACAATGTTTTGCAGCGCTTGGGCGCATTGCGCCACAAAGTCGTCGCTTTCAAACTGGGCCTGACCGTTCCAGCCAATCATGCCCGCTACATAAATTTGCCGACCCCGCGCCTCAATGCCATTGGCATAGCCTTTGGGCGCAATCCATCCTTCGGGTTGTAAAACATGCCACATGGGGAGCCTTTCTCAGTGCGGTGTTTGCGCCATTTGGCGCAAACGAAAACGTTGCAGCTTGCCGGTCTCTGTGCGCGGCAGCTGGGCCACGAAGTCGATGCGGCGAGGGTACTTGTACGGGGCGATTTCCCCTTTCACAAACTCTTGCAGTGCGGCGACCAAGGTGTCGCTGGCCACCACCCCGGGTTTGAGCACCACATGGGCCATCACGATGTGACCGCGTGCTTCGTCGGGGATGCCGACCACCCCACACTCGGCGACAGATGGGTGTTGCAGCAACACGCCTTCGACCTCGGGCCCGGCGATGTTGTAGCCGGCCGAGACAATCATGTCGTCGTTGCGCGCGAGGTAGCTGAAGTAGCCGTCGGCATCCATCACAAAGGTGTCGCCGGGGAGGTTCCAGCCGTCTTTGACGTAGTCGGTTTGGCGCGGATCGTTCAAGTAGCGACAGCCCGTGGGACCACGCACCGCCAAGCGCCCAGGTGTGCCGGGTGGCACAGGGTGCATGTCATCGTCCACGATTTGTGCTTGGTAGCCTGGCACCACTCGGCCCAAGGTGCCCGGACGCCAATCTTTGCCTGCGCTGGCGATGTAGATGTGGATCACCTCGGTGCCGCCAATGCCGTCGGTGATGGGAACACCCGTGTGGTCAAGCCAGAGTTGGCGTGTGGCCTCGGGCAAGGCCTCGCCCGCCGACACCGGATGGCGCAAGCTGCTCAGGTCCACACCATCGGCCAAGGCGGCCATTTGACGGTAGAAGGTGGGCGCGGTGTAGCACTGGGTGGCGCGGTATTTTTCAATCGTGTGCAGCAGCAACTCAGGCGTGAGCTTTTCCAGCAACACCGTGCTGGCACCATGGCGCAGCGGAAACGCCAGCAAGCCGCCCAGCCCAAAGGTGAAGGCAATAGGGGGTGTGCCACACACCACGTCGTCTGGGCCCATGTGCAGCACATGGCGTGGGAATAAGTCGCACATGGCTAGCACATCACGGTGAAAGTGCATGGTGCCTTTGGGCTTGCCGGTGGTGCCGCTGGTGAATGCAATCAGGCACACATCATCGCGCGTGGTGGGGTGGCCCACATAGGGTTGGTTAAAGCGCTGCATGCGCGCTTCGAGCCCCGTGGGCGCATCGCTGCCAAACAGCGCCATCTGTTGCAAGTTGGGGGCGTGCTGCGGGTGTGAAGGGTCCAAGCAGTGCGACAACTCGTCGGCTAAGTTGCTGGCGCACAGGGCTGCGCAGACTTGGGCTTTGTCGATGATTTGTTTCAACTCGGTGGCGCGCAGCAACGGCATGGTGGGTACCACCACCAAACCTGCTTTGATGGCGGCCAAAAAGCAAGCCGCCATCATCGGGCTGTTGGCGCCACGCAGCAGCAGGCGGTTGCCTGACACCAACCCCATGTCGTGGATCAGCACCTGCGCCATTCGGTCGATCTGCTGTTGCAACGCACGATAGGTCCAGCTGCCGTTGGCGCCGTAGATGGCGGTGCGCTCGCCCCGACCTTCGCGCACATGACGGTCGACCAACTCGGCCGTGGTGTTCAAAAAGTCGGGGTAGTGCAGCTCAGCTTGGTCAAACACAAACTGCGGCCACAACTCCGCTGACGGCAGCTGATCGCGGGCAAAGGTGTCGAGGTGTGAGCACGCGGTCAGCGGGGTGTTGTCGATGGATGTTTGGGTCATGCCAGGTCTCTCCGTTCAGGGCTTGATCAGATCACGCCCGATGATGAGCAATTGCACTTCGGTGGCGCCTTCGTAAATGCGCAAGGCGCGAATTTCGCGGTACAGCGACTCGACAATGCAACCTTTCTTCACCCCCATGCCGCCGTGCAACTGCACCGCCATGTCGATAATTTTTTGCGCGTTTTCGGTGGCGGCCATTTTGGCCATGGCGGCCTCGCGCGTGATGCGATGCCCTTGGTCACGCAGCCAAGCGGCGCGGTAGGTCAAGAGGCTTGCAGCGTCGAGCAGCGTGGCCATTTCAGCGATCTTGCTTTGGGTGATTTGAAAGTCACCCAAGGCTTGACCAAACATGTGGCGTGTGCGCACCCAGCCAATCGACGCATCCAAAGCCCGGCGCGCAAAACCCAAGGCAGCCGCGGCCACCGAGGTACGAAACACGTCAAGCGTGGCCATGGCCACTTTGAAACCTTGTCCGCTATCGCCCAGCAGGTGCGCCACGGGCACCCGCATGTTGACAAAACGCAAGGTGGCCAAGGGGTGTGGCGCAATGACCTCAATACGATCAGAAATTTCAAGCCCAGGTGTTTTTGAGTCAACGATGAAGGCGCTGATGCCGCGTGAACCTGGGGCTTCGTTGGTGCGTGCGAACACCACATAAAAGTTGGCAATGCCCCCGTTGGAGATCCAGGTTTTTTCGCCATTGATCACATAGTGGTCACCGTCCAAGGTGGCGGTGCACGACATGGCCGCCACGTCAGAACCGGAATGGGGTTCGCTCAAGGCAAAGGCGGCCACTGCACTGCCGTCGGCAACCCGCGGCAGGTAGTGTTCTTTTTGCTCTTCGCTGCCAAACAGACTGATGGCGCCCGATCCCAGACCCTGCATGGCAAATGCGAAGTCGACCAAGCCATGGTGCCAAGCCAACTCTTCGCGCAGCAAGCAGATGGAGCGGGTGTCGATCACGTTTTGGTCGCCGCCATATTCCAAGCCAGCCACGGCAAAACGCAGCCAGTCACCGCGCCCGAGGGCTTTGACCCAACGACCGCATTCCGCGTCGACGTTGTCGCTGTGTTCGAGTTCACTTTCCCCAATATTTGCCAAGCACCACGCATGCAGGCTTCGTTTCAGTTGACGGTGCCCTTCGTCAAAGAAGGGCCAATCGAGTTCGGGAGGATGCTCCTGAGGCGGGGCTTTGGATAAAGGCATGTTCAGTCTCCTTGGAACACGGGCGTTTGCTTGGCCACAAAGGCGTGGTAGGCCCGGTGAAAGTCGTTGGTCATCATGCAAATGGCTTGCGCTTGGGCTTCGGCTTCGATCGCTTCGTCCACGCCCATGTTCCACTCTTGCTGCAACATTTTCTTGGTCATGGCGTTGGCAAAGGTGGGGCCGTGGGCCAATTCTTTTGCGATCGCTTGGGCCTGTGCCAGCACTTCCTCGGGGCTGCAAACGCGGTTGTAAAAGCCCCAGCGCTCGGCCTCGGCACCGGGCAAGCCGCGGCCGCTGTAGAGCAACTCAGACGCACGGCCTTGCCCGATGACGCGCGGTAGCAAGGCGCAGGCTCCCATGTCGCACCCTGCAAGCCCCACCTTGTTGAACAAGAAATAGGTTTTGCTGCGCTCGGTGCCAAAGCGCAGGTCAGACGCCAAGGCCAGCAATGCACCGGCGCCGGCACAAATACCGTCGATGGCGGCTACGATGGGTTGCGGGCAAGCCCGCATGGCTTTGACCAAGTCGCCTGTCATGCGCGTGAAGGCCAACAGGCCGGGCATGTCGAGCTTCGTTAAGGGGCCAATGATTTCATGCACATCGCCGCCTGAGCAAAAGTTGCCGCCTGCACCGGTGATGACCACCGCATGCACATCGTCGGCATAGCACATGGCACGAAACAGATCACGCAGTTCGGCATACGAATCAAACGACAGCGGGTTTTTGCGCTCGGGACGGTTCAAGGTGACAGTGGCCACACCATCGTTGACCGCAAACAAGAAATGTTCCGCCTGATAGCTGGCCAGTGTGTTGCGGTGACGCGGCAGTTGGTGGGCTTGGCCTAGCAGGTGTGGGTGGCTCATGTGGGCTCCGAAGTGGCGTTGGATTGGTGTTGGTGAATGCTGGTTTTGAGGTGGCCCAGCAAGTTGCTGAGTTGTTGCTGCTGGCGCTCGGACAAACCACCAAACAGCTGAACCACCCATTGCTCATGGTCTGAGGCCATGCGTTTGAAAGCTTGGTGCCCAGAAGGTGTCAACAAGACGCGGTAAGAGCGTCGGTCTGTCGCGGCTATGCGGCGCTGAACCAGTTGCTCTTTCTCCAGTTGGTCGACGATGACGGTGGTGTTGCCCCCACTCACCATCATGCGTCGCGACAACTCACCCATGGTCAGACCTTCGGGGTGCCGCTCGAGTTGTGCCATCAAGTCAAAGCGTGACAGCGAAGTGTCAAACTGGGTGCGCAATTTTTGTCGGATGTTGTCTTCAATCAGGGTGGTGCACGACAACAAACGCAACCACAGGCGCAAAGAGGCATGGTGGTCGTCGCGTGCACGCAACTCCAAGTCTTCGGTTTCGGGCTGACTCATCGTGCCAACTCCCCGCCATCGATGACGATGGCTTGTCCATTGATGGCGTCGCTGCCCGACAGGCACAAGCTCAATACCGCGTGGGCCACCTCTTCAGGCTGGACCAAGCGTTGTTGTGGGTTGATGCTGGCTAAAGCACTGCGCGCTTGCTCGGGCGTTTTGCCGGTTTTGTGCACGATGTTGTCAATCGCATGCTTGACGATGTCTGTTTCTGTGTAACCGGGACACACCGCGTTGACGGTCACGCCTTTGCGTGCCAACTCGAGCGCCAGTGAACGGGTCAACCCCATCACGCCATGTTTGGCGGCGCTGTAGGCCGCGGCAAAGGCATAGCCCTTGAGGCCTGCCGTGCTCGCCACATTGATGATTCGCCCATGCATGCCGGCCTCCGCTGCTTGCAGCATGCTGGGCAGTGCGGCATGGATGCACAGGTAGGTACCCGTCAGGTTGACGTTGACCATGTGCTGCCAAGCTGCCAAATCGGTGTTGAGAAACGTTTGGCTGCTGGCTTGTCCCGCGTTGTTGATCAGCAAGTTGATCGGGCCCATGGCTTGAACGGCCGCAGCCATGGCGTGTTCGACTGAGGCTGCGTCTGCGATGTCGACAGTTTGTACATGCACACGGTCACCGATTTGCAAACTCTTGGCCAAGTCTTGAAGGCCTTCAGCTTGACGCCCCATCAGCGTGAGCTTGGCGCCGGCGTGCGCGAGCTGCTGGGCGATGGCCGCGCCGATGCCTCGTGCAGCACCGGTGACCACGGCGTGTTGGTTTTTCAGCGGTTCGGGGTAGAGCATATTCATAGCTTGGCTTGTGCGGCAGCGCGTTCGAAGTTGGCTTCCATTTGGCGCTTGGCCGAAATGTATTGCTTGGGCCAGCCCAGTCCTTGGTAGCCAATGCGGGCCGCTTCGCTCAGCGTCCAGGATGGGTTGGCCAGGTGGGGGCGTGCCACGGCGCACAAATCGGCTCGACCCGCCGCGATGATGCTGTTGACATGGTCGGCCTCGCTGATGGCGCCCACCGCAATGGTGGCAATGCCAGCCTCTTGTCGAATTTGGTCGGCAAACGGGGTTTGAAACATGCGACCAAACACCGGCTTTTCTTGTTTGCTGACCTGACCCGATGAGCAGTCGATCAAGTCAGCGCCGGCTGCTTTGAAGGCCTTGGCCACCCGGACGGCGTCGTCGGGGGTGATGCCGCCTTCGACCCAATCGTGCGCAGAGATACGCACCGACATCGGCAAGTGCTCGGGCCAAGCCGCGCGCACCGCTTGGAACACCTCCAGTGGGTAGCGCAGTCGGTTGTCGAGTGAGCCACCGTATTCGTCGCTGCGGTGGTTGGTGAGGGGCGAGATAAAACTCGACAACAAATAGCCATGCGCGCAGTGCAGCTCCAGCCAGTCAAACCCTGCCCGTGCGGCGCGCTGGGTGGCTGCTACAAAGTCGGCTTTGACGCGGTCCATGTCGGCACGCGTCATGGCGTGCGAGGTTTGGCTCTCGCCCTCCAAGTATTGCTGCGGCGATGCGCTCAAGAGCGGCCAGTTGGCCTCGGTGTCGTCGTGGCCCAAGGGTTTGTCAATGCCGTCCCAGGCGCGACGGGTAGAGCCTTTGGCTCCCGCATGGCCAATTTGTGCAGCCATCTTGGCATCGCTGTTGGCGTGTGCCCAGGCCACGATGCGTTGCCAAGCATCGGCTTGCGCGTCGTTCCACAGACCCGGGCAGCCGGGGGTGATGCGTGCGTCTGCGCTGGTACAAATCATTTCGGCAAACACCATCGCTGCGCCCCCCATGGCGCGCGCACCCAAGTGCACCAAGTGGTAGTCGCCGGGTATGCCATCGACCGCAGAATACTGCGCCATGGGCGAGACCACCACGCGGTTTTTCAGTGTCACCGAGCGCAAGCTAAACGGCGTGAACATGGGGGGTGTGGTGGTGAGCGCGCCTTGGTCTTTGGCGAACCAGTGTTCGTAGCCGTCCAGCCACGCCTTGTCGCGCAAACGCAGGTTCTCGTGGCTGATGCGTTGGCTGCGCGTGAGCATGGAGTACATGAACTGCTCGGGCTCGAGTTGGTCGCAGTAGCGCTCGCCACACACCTCAAACCAAGCCATGGCATTCCAAGCAGCGTTTTGTAGCCGCAGGGTTTCGATGCGACGCGCCTCTTGGTAGGCCGTCAGCACTTCGGTGATGCGGCTGGGGTCATCGCCCAGCAGGTCAAACTGGCGGGTGAGTTCGATCGCGTCCTCAATGGCGAGCTTGGTACCCGAGCCAATGGCAAAGTGGGCCGTATGGACTGCGTCGCCCATCAGCACCACATGGCTGTTGTGTTGGTTTTTGAGCCACCACTGCTCGCACACCACGCGTTGGAAGTTGAGCCAAGCCGAGCCGCGCAGATGGCGTGCATTGGTCATCAGCTTGGCGCCTTGCAGGTTATCGGCAAACAGCTTTTCGCAAAACGCAATCGAGGCTTCTTGGTCGGCTTGGTCTAAGCCGTGAGCCAAAAACACATGCTCGGGACACTCGACGATGAAGGTGGTGGTGGTGTCGTCAAACTTGTAAATATGGGCTTGAAACCAGCCGTGCTCAGTCTTTTGAAAATCAAAGGTGAAAGCGTTGTACAGGCGGTTCGTGCCCAACCAGATGTAGCGGTTGGGTCGTGTGACGATGCCGGGCTTGAAGGTGTCTGCGTAGCGCGTGCGGATGATGGAGTTGATGCCGTCACTGGCGATGATCAAGTCGGCATCGGGGAAGTCAAGGTCTGACTGCACATCACAATCAAACACCAGCTTCACACCCAATTGCTCGCAACGCGCTTGCAAGATGTTGAGTAGTTTTTTACGCCCAATGCCCACAAATCCGTGGCCACCTGAGCGAATGCGACGGCCCTTGAAAAGCAACTCGATGTCGTCCCAGTGGTTGAAGGCTTCTTGTATTTCGTCGGCCGTCGTGCGGTCCCAGATGCGCATGTTGTCCATGGTGGCATCTGAAAACACCACGCCCCAACCAAAGGTGTCGTAGGGCAGGTTGCGCTCGACCACCGTGATGTCATGCGCCGGGTTGCGTTGCTTCATCAGCAAGCCAAAGTACAGACCCGCGGGTCCGCCACCAATACAGACGATGTTCATGCTGTGCTCCTTAACTATTTCGGGTTTATATATTTCAATATTAAAATAACTTTCCTCGAAAGCGAAGCAGCTGTCAAGCAAAAAATGTAAATCGTCGTGATTTAGGGTTTGTACGAACTGGGTTGAGGCAAGAACTCTCAAGAAAATTGCTTTCCTGTCGATACACAATCAGAAATTCCTCTTATCCAGACCCCACAAGGAGCGCGCATTGATTGATTCACACACCCCAACCCATTCCTCAACAGCCTATAGCTGCATGTGCTGCGACCCAAGCGCGCTCAGTGGCGGCAGCTCACGGCGTGGCTTTTTAGGGCTGGGCGCAGCCGCGCTGGCTGGCGGCATGCTGGCCATGACGCCGGGCCGCAGCCATGCCGCCAGTGGCAATTACGAAGCCATGTTGGTCAACTGCATCGATCCACGCTTTACCACCCTGAGTTGGCAATACATGGGCTTGTTGCACGGCATCGCCCGCGACAAGTTGAGCGACAACTACAGCCAGTTTGTGTTTGCAGGTGGCCCGATAGGCGCCATTCACCCCAAGTTTGCGGCCTGGCACAACACCTTTTGGGACAACCTGGACATCACCGTGTCCTTGCACCACATTCCCCGCGTGGTGGCGCTGACGCACCGCGATTGCGGCGCAGCCAAATTGGCTTTTGGCGATGCCAAAGTTGCCACCAAAGAAGACGAAACCCACGCCCATGCCGACGCTTTGATGGCGTTTCGTGCCGCCGTGAACAAACGCCAGCCCAAGCTGAGCGTGATCACCGGCATCATGGACTTGAATGGCAAAGTCGATTTGATCGGTTGATACAACTGCATCGAATGCTTGTTTGCCTACTTTGATAGGTAGGGCCTTGGCGTGACGCCAACAAAAAATCGGCCTGAGGGCCGATTTTTTATGGGTGAGAGGGGTTGGTGCCGGAGAGATGAATCGAACACCCGACCTTCTCATTACGAATGAACATATTTAAAGCTTAATAAATCAATTATATTAGATGATCTTAAGATTTATCACCCTTAATTTAAAAAATACAATTTAAAGTGAATTCTTGACAATGCTTAAATATTGAGCAATAATGACTTCACTTAACGTTCACTTTTAAGAAATTCCTGCCATGAGTGATGGTGCTACTTTTGAGCTAAATCAGCACGTATTTCGTGAAGGCGAAATCGTGATCTATCAGCGACCAGATCACAAGATCAAGAAGTGGCAATGTCGTGTGCGTGTGCCGAACTCAGCTGGTTACGTCATCAAGAGCACCAAGACGACAGATTACGAAATTGCAAAACGCTTCGCACATGACTTATGGGATCAGTTGCGCTTAAAGGTCATGGCTGGTGGCTCAATCAAAGCTAAAAACTTCTCAGAGCTATTTCCGAAGTTTGTTGATTATTTGCGTGTCAACGTCAAGACCAATGGAAGATATAACGATATAAAAGCATCTATTGAACGCTATGCGCTGAAGTATTTCGCCAAGAAGCCAGTAGATCAAATCACGACCAAGGACATTCAAGACTTTGTGCAATGGCGCATCAACAATCCAGTGTTGAACAAGAGAAACAATCGTGTGATTGCGCCAAGTCCGCAAACGATACGTCACGAACTGTCCTCGCTAAAAAGATACATTGAATGGCTGCGCTCACAAGGACACATCAAACAAGATGTAGTCTTGCAAGCACCACCACTTAGTAAAAAAAGACGACCTCACTTCACGCAACAGGAATGGACAAAAGTCACAAGAAATTTCAGAGAGTGGATCAAAGTAAAACGCAGTTACAGAGAGCGTTTTATGTTAATCCAGTACATCCTTATTCTTGTTAACACTGGTATTCGTGTTGGTGAAGCTAGAACGCTTCGGTGGAGTGACATTCAATCGCAGGTACGAACAGAAGATGGTGCGACTGTTGAAGATATGATCT
>CAIMWY010000392.1 GCA_903845315.1 uncultured Burkholderiales bacterium | reverse complement strand
TCTTCAACACCGCCATCGTGCATGAACTCAGCCAACCCTTGCAAGCCATCACATTGAGTTTAGAAACACTGATCATGAAGTCGCGTGATCAAACCTCTGACGAGTTTCAATCGCACATCCAAACCACCCTTGATTTGACCCAAAAAATGGGGCTCACACTCAGCACCTTGCGTCAACTGGTGTCTTCACAAAAAGCCGATTTAGAGCGGGTCAGCATTGAGCAATTGCTGCTCAACACGATTCCTATTTTGCAAGCAGAGAGCCAACGCCATGGGGTGAGTTTGACGCACACCAACCCTCACCACGACACCCATGTCATGGCCAATAAAATCTTGCTCGAGCGCATTCTCATCAACTTAATTGCCAATGCGCTAGACGCCATCAAAGCAGACACGGCAGCTGTGACCTCACCCGCCATCATGATTCAAACACACATCCAAAACCAAGGGACACAGCCAATTTGGTGCCTGTCTGTCAGCGACAACGGCCCAGGTATTTCGAGCGATATCCTCACCCGTATCTCGCAACCGTTCCAGTCGACCAAAGAGACCGGTTTGGGCATGGGCTTGGCTTTGGCCAATTTGATGTTGCGCATGTGGCAAGGCACCTTGTCGGTTCACAACAAGTCGCAAGAGGAAGGGCGTGGCGCTGTGGTCAGCATCCAAATCCCACTTCATGCACAGCCCGCCACCCATGGATAAATGGTGTCACCCATGCTGAACAAGGTCGAGTCTGTGTATCTGGTCGATGACAACCCAGATATCCGCTGGCAATTGAAAGAGCTGCTGAAGCAACATGGCTTTCATGTGGAAGCCTTCGCCACTGCGCAAGAGTTTCTGGCATTCAAGGGCTGGACCCCTCCCTGCGTGCTGGTGAGTGACATGCGCATGCCGGGGGAGACAGGTTTGGAGTTACAGAGGCATTTGCTCACCTCACAGCGCACCATCCCTATGATTTTCATCAGCGGCGAAAGTCACAACCAAGAAATCATCGACGCCATGAAAGGTGGCGCCATTGAGTTTTTATGGAAACCCTTCTCAGGCGCGCAGTTGCTTGAGGCCATTGCGCGGGGCATGCAACTGAGTCGACAGGCGCATCTGTTTCAAACTCGCCAGCAACGCGCCCTTGAGCGTTTCAATGACTTGACTGTCCGAGAAAAAGAAATTCTTCCGTTCATCCTGCAAGGGCATGGCAACAAGAGCATTGCTGAGTCCACCGACATCTTGCCTGACACAGCCAAAAAACATCGGGCTCAAATTTTTGAAAAAATGCAGGTGGACAACTTACCCGAACTGATGGCCTTGTGGCTGGGTATCGAGCTGCCCGACACGCCTTAGACCCAACGCCAGAACTTTCAGCCTCTAGCCGCTTCAGCTGTGGCGCACATCGAACACGGCTTGTTCACCCGCAATTTTTCCAAACACCAGTGCGCGCAACATCGCCACCGAGTTGGGCGCCTGTCGGTAAAAATGCCCCGTCACCTCACCTGCGGCATACAAGCCACGGATGGGCCCTTTTGCACTGAGCACTTGGGCTTGTGGGTTGGTTTTGACACCGCCAAAGGTGTAGACCAAAGCCCCCACCAAAGGCCAAGCCAAATAAGGGCCTTGGTCCAGCGCACGGGCCCAGTTGGACTTGGGCGGCTGCCTCAGTGGTGCGCAGCTCAGGCCATCTTTGACGGTGGGATCAAAGCCTTCGGGCTTGCCTTGGCACGCAGCATTGAACTCGTTCACTGTGCGGCTCAAAGCAGCCTCGGGCAGTCCCAAGGCTTGGGCCAACGCTGCCAAGCTGGGCGCTGACACCGGCGGCACCTCGGAGCGAATCGCCCGGGTGTAGTCAGCGATGGTCAGCAACTTGGCGTCCAAGATGGCATAGGCCTGTTGCTCGGGCAAGTCGTGCTGCATATGGTGCGCAAAACGCTCCCAAGTTTCATGCATCAGGCCCGCCCCTTCGTCAAAAAAGCGTTCACCTTGTGCATTGACCACCACCCCATAGGGATAGACCAAGACCACCGGTGCCGGGCCTTGGCTGCGCGGGTCGATGGGCTCGGCGTGACCGGTCTGCCAGTCACCCGCAGGTTCAGCACCGAGCGCCAACGCGGCACGAATGCCTGCCCCATCGTTGAAGGCCGTGCCTTTGGAGATCAAGCGAAAGTTCTCTGCGTTGGGCCCCAGGTGGGCTTTGAGCATCTGCGGATTGCCCTCAAAACCACCGCAGGCCAGCACCACCGCATCGGCCATGTGGTGTTGGCGTTGTCCTTGGGCATCCACACCTGCGACGCCTGTCACCTGCGTGGCGTCGCCGAGCAAGTCGGTGAGTTTGAATTGGTAGATCAGCGCCAAGCCCAGATCACGTGCATGCGCCAACATGGCCTGGATCAAGGCTGCGCCACCGCCCACCGGCTGAATGCGCGCAGGGCCTTTGGCCAGGTAATACGGCGGGCTTTGAAACGCAATGCCCAGCGACACCAACCAGTCGGCCATGGCGGGCGCTTGCTCGGTCAGATGCTGGAAATAGGCGGCGTCGGCCAAGCCCTCGGACTCGGCCATGATCTCGTCGACAAAACCCGGCGCCATCTGGTGGTTGGCTTGTAGTCGGATGTTGGAGGGGCTCCAGCGGGTGTTGCCACCACTCGTGTCCATCGGCGCGGCATCGAGCAAGGTCACCTGTAGCGTGAGGCCATGCGCGCGAGCCTGAGTCAGAGCGGACACCGCCGCGCACAAACCTGCGGCGCCCTGCCCCACCACGATCAAACGCTTAGCGGACGGGTGGCTTGCCTGAGCGCTCATGCCAGAGGCCCTTGACGCCCTAGACGCCCTGCGCAGCAAACTTGCCTGCACGACGGCCCGACACAAAGGCCCAGGCCAAGTGGTGGCCATGGCCCTTGAGCAGCAGCCCACCTTGACCGGTCGAACCGGCCGCATACAAGCCCGCAATGGGCGCACCCTCTGCGCCCAACACATGGTGGTGGTGGTCGACCTGCAAGCCCCCTTCGCTGTGCACAAACACCGAGCGCACCGGACCCAAGGCCACAAAGGGCCCAGCTTGCAGGGCACGCACGCCACCGGCTTGGGCACTGTCTTTCAGCGCTTGTGGATCCATGCCCAGCTTCTCGGCCAAGGCCTCTAAGGTGTGTGCTTGGGTGTACACATCGGGTCGATTGCGGCGGTAGTCGTCCACATACGCATAGGCAATGCCGGGCGCGGTGGAGATGAAGTGCGGCCATGCTGAAAACTGCTGCGCCAGCGCTTGATCGAGCACGATGTAACCCACCTTGTCGGGCTGATCGGGCAAACGCAATGACGGCATCTCGCACTCATTGCCAAAGCGCGCACCGTGGCGGTTGACCAAGATCGCGCCCATGTCGAACAAGGCCGTCGAAGGCGCCAGCGCAGTGGTCAAGAACTTCATGATGAACGGGCGCAGCACCACGCCAGGCACATGGTCGATGGCCCAAGCCATGAACACAGCCAACCAGCGCCAAGGCGGCAAGCGACGCATCAGGGTTTCGGTGGTCGGCGCCATGAAACGAATCTCCGGCCCCAAGGCCAGCTCGCCATTGAGAATGTTGGCGCCCAAAGCTTCTGCTGCACGTTGCCCATCGCCCGTGGCAGTGACGTTGACCGCCTCCACCTTGGCTTGTTGGGGTCCCATGAAGCGCGCTTTGAATTCGGGGCTGCTGGTGAAGTCGCCTGCGGCCAAGACCACGCCACCCGTGGCACTGAAGCGTTGCATGCCCGATGCATGGCGGGTCTCAACGCCCGTCACGCGACCCTCGGTCACGATGAGTTGGGTCAAGTGATGCCCGGTGCGAATGTCTACGCCAGCTTGCTGTGCGCGTCGGCTCAGGTGGTAGATGAACGAACGCGAATTGGGCAACACGTTGTGCATGCGCGGCACACGGTGCGGCGGCTCTGGCATGGGCCCCATGAAGCGCACCCCAGAGTCCAGCAGCCACTGGAAGGTGTCTGGAATTTCCTCGCACAAGATGCGTCGCAACTCATGGTTGTCACGCTCGGCCAAGTCACCGGCAAAGCCGGGCATGTCGGCCCAATGGTCGTGCGGGTTGTCGTCAATGCCATGGCGGCGTTGATGGGGTGTTTGGCTTGATGTGATCGAGCCAATCGACCATGCGGTAGAACCACCGAGTTCGTCGTTCTTCTCCAGCAACAACACGCGGGCCCCCTGGGTGCGCGCCTCAATCGCAGCGGCCAAGCCGGAGCCGCCGCCGCCGATCACCACCACATCAAACACAGCGTCTTGCATGATGGGCCTCAGACCATGCCACCGTTGGGCTGAATGATTTGGCCGTGAATCCAGGAGGCTTTGTCAGAGGCCAAGAAGCACACCACCTCGGCAATTTCGTCGGGTGTGCCAATGCGGTTGAACGGACTCATCGCGGCAGAACGGGCTTTGACTTCATCGGTTTTTCCAGCATGGAACAACTCGGTGTCGACCGGCCCTGGTGCCACGCCATTCACGCGCACACGACGCGGCGCCAACTCTTTGGCCATCGAACGCAACAAGCTCTCCACCGCTGCCTTGGTGGCGGTGTAGGGACCGCCACCCGGAATGCCCACACGCACCATGGAGGTGGTGAGACCCAAGATGCTGCCGCCGTCTTGCACATGGCGCGCTGCCGCACTGAGCACGTTGAAAGCGCCGACGATGTTGACCTCGACCAACTTGCGAAAGTCGTCGGGCTTGAACTGCGCCAGCGGGCCGGGGGGCACGTTGATGCCCGCATTGGCCAGCACGCACGTAGGGGCAGCGCCAAAGTCGCGTGCCACCGACGTAAAAACTTGCTCGACTTGAGCGGCATCACAAATGTCTACCGCATAGCCTTGGGTGCGCGAGCTACCGATTTGAGAGGCGACGTTGGGCGCGCTGCTCACATAGGTGTAGGCCACATCGAAACCTTGTTGGGCCAATTGCTGAACACATGCGGCGCCAATGCCACGCGTGCCACCAAAAACCAGGGCAATTTTTTGACTCATTGAATATCCTTTGACAATAAAAAAACGCATCAAGCGAGGTACGGCTTGCCGTACATCGGCTCTTTGTAGGGGGTGGGTGGCAGCTGCCAGGTGCCGGTCGAAGGTGGGCGCACTTCGGGGTCGACGTGCACGTCGATCACGCAGGGGCGCTTGTTCTTGAGCGCCATCTCCACCGCAGCGGCCAGCTCTTGCGGGCGCGTCACGGTGTAGCCGTCTGCGCCACAGGCTCGGGCCCAAGCCGCAAAGTCGGGGTTGTAACGCTCGCCGGTTTGACCATGGTAGAAAGGTGTGCCGATTTCGGGGC
>CAIMWY010000391.1 GCA_903845315.1 uncultured Burkholderiales bacterium | reverse complement strand
GGGCGGCATGGTCTACAAAGGCAGCGTGCGTGTGGGCGGCGACAAGTTTGACGAGGCCATCATCAACTACATCCGACGCAACTACGGCATGTTGATTGGCGAGCCCACGGCTGAAGCCATCAAAAAGAAAATTGGCTCGGCTTTCCCCGGCTCTGAAGTCAAGGAAATGGAAGTCAAAGGCCGCAACCTGTCTGAAGGCGTGCCACGTTCGTTCACGATTTCGTCGAACGAGATCTTGGAAGCCCTGACCGACCCGCTCAACAACATTGTGTCGGCTGTCAAGAACGCGTTGGAGCAAACGCCCCCCGAGTTGGGTGCCGACATTGCAGAGCGCGGCATGATGCTGACCGGTGGTGGCGCCTTGCTGCGCGACTTGGACCGCTTGCTGGCCGAAGAAACCGGTTTGCCTGTGCTGGTGGCGGAAGACCCGCTGACCTGCGTGGTGCGCGGTTGTGGCTTGGCCCTGGAGCGCATGGAGCGTTTGGGCTCGATTTTCACCAGCGAATAAGCCGATGGTCGGCGCCTCAGACTGAGCTCGGCACCCCATGCCACTTGGTACGCTGGACCGATCGCCACCGGCCTTTTTCAAACAAGGCCCGTCGGCCATCTCCAAACTTTTGTTCTTCAGCGCCTTGTCGGTGCTGTTGATGGTGGCCGATGTGCGTTTTGGGGTGACACAGCCGATTCGCTCTGTGCTCTCGGTGGCTTTGTATCCCTTGCAATGGTTGGCTTTGCGCCCGCAAATGCTGGTCGAGCTCAGCAACGACTACGTTCAAGCGCGCGACGTTGCACAAGCAGCCGAATGGCAAGCGCGTCAGCAATTGCTGGTGCAAGCGCAACGCTCAGGCAAGGTGGAGCAACTGGCGCTGGAAAACCATCAGCTGCGTGAACTGCTGGGCCTGCGAGAGCGGTTAGAAACCACCGGCGTGACCGCCGAGGTGTTGTACGACGCCGCCGACCCCTACACCCGTAAATTGATCATCGACAAGGGACTCACGCACGGCGTCAAACCCAGCTCGCCCGTGATGGATGAGCGGGGCATCTTGGGGCAAGTCACCCGCGTGCTGCCCTTGGTGAGTGAGGTGACCTTGGTGACCGACCGTGAACACTCGATTCCTGTGCTCAATACCCGCACGGGTGCTCGCGGCGTGGCGTTTGGCGAGGTGGGTGGCGCCCCGTTGCTTGAACTGCGCTTTATGGCCACCAACGCCGACATTGAAGTGGGCGACCTGTTGTCGACCAGCGGCGTGGATGGCGTGTACCCCTCGGGTATCCCTGTGGCCAAGGTGACCAAGGTAGAGCGGCGGGCAGAAACTGTGTTTGCCCGCATCTTGTGCGAGCCCGTGGGTCGTGTCCAAGGCGCGCGTCATGTGATGGTGCTCGAACCCCTGACCGACAAATTGCCTGCCCGTCCGCCTGTCGACAAGCCGCAACCTTATGCGCAAACCAAAGGAGGCCGCAGATGATCATGCCCCGTGGTCATCAATTGCTGTTGCCCGCCAAACCTTGGTTCATTGCTTTGTCGCTGTTGGTGGCTTTGCTCATCAACATGGTGGTCAACATGAGCTTGGTGGGCAATGCTGCTTGGGTGCCCGATTTCTTGGCGTTGGTGATGGTGTTTTGGTGCATTCACCAACCCCGAATTGTGGGCATTGGCATGGCATTTCTGCTTGGCGTGGTCAGTGATGTGCATCAAGCGGCCTTGTTGGGTCAGCATGCGTTGACCTATACCGGGTTGGGTTTTTTGGCCGTCATGGTGCACCGACGTTTGCTGTGGTTTTCTGTGCCGTCTCAAGCCATGCAAGTGCTGCCCTTGTTTTTGGCGGCCCATTGCTTAGCTTTGACGGTGCGCTCACTCTCAGGGGCTGTGTTTCCAGGTTGGGAATTGTTGTTGGCGCCAATTGCCGAGGCCGTGCTTTGGCCCTTGGTGAGCGTGATGTTGTTGGCGCCACAGCGGCGCTCGCCTGACCCAGACAATACCCGCCCGTTATGAACGTCATACGCAACATCGAAGGCGACCTGCGCCGCTTCAGGGCGCGCATGGTGGTGGTGACTGCAGCCATCTTGCTGGCTTTTTTGGTGTTGACCTTGCGCTTGTTTTATTTGCAAGTTATTCGCTACGATGATTTGAACGCGCAGGCCGAAAACAACCGCACGGCCATCGTGCCGATCTTGCCCAATCGTGGCGTGATCATGGATCGCCATGGTGTGGTTTTGGCGACAAATTACTCGGCTTACACGTTAGAGATCGCGCCATCCAAGGTGGTGGTCCCGCTCGACGAGTTGATTGAACAACTGTCTGGTGTGATTGATATTCAAAGCCGCGACAGGCGCCGCTTTAAAAAGCAAATGGACGAGTCCAAGAGCTTTGAGTCGATACCCATTCGCAACCGTCTGACCGATGAAGAAGTGGCGCGTTTTGCCGCGCAGCGCTACCGGTTTCCCGGCGTTGAGATTAAGGCGCGCTTGTTCCGCAACTACCCTTACAACGAGTTGGCCAGCCATGTGATTGGCTATATCGGACGCATCAACCAAGCAGAAAAAGCCAAGATCGAAGAGTCTGAAGACGCAGGTAATTACCGCGGAACCGACTACATCGGCAAGTTGGGCGTAGAGCAGAGT
>CAIMWY010000390.1 GCA_903845315.1 uncultured Burkholderiales bacterium | reverse complement strand
TCTGCGCTGCCAAAGTTGCCCGACTTGAGCGTGAGGTGCACCGGCCCGGCTGAGGTGTGGGCGTGGCACCATGGCACGCCCGGGTCGATTTGCGGGCCGATGTGCAGCTGCGTGATGCCCAGGGCTTGCACGCAAGCGCCCGAGGTTTCGCCACCGGCCACCACCCATTGGCGAACGCCCAGGGCCAGCAAACCGCGTGTGATGTCGGCCAAGGTGTGTTCCACCAGGGCACCCGCCGCATCCACACCCAATTGCGCTTGCACGGCTTTGATGGTCTCGGGCTCTGCCGTGGCGTACACCAGCACCGGGCCTGAGGCCAAGTGGGGCGCAGCCCAGGCGCAGACCTGGGCCACCACTGCGGCGGCTGCTTGTGGGCTGCGTGCCAACACCAAGGGGTCGAGGGCAAACGCGGGACGACCCGTGGCGATGAAGTGCGCCACTTGACCACGCGTGGCGGTGGAGCAACTGCCCGAGACGATGGCCTGCGCGCCGCTGGCAGCGGGCAACTGGCTGGCGCTGGGGTTGGCGCTCAAGCCAAAGTTAGCGGGCAAGCCAATGGCCACACCTGAGCCCGCGGTGACCAAGGGCAGGTGTTTCAGGGCTGGCCCCAAGCGCAGCAAGTCGTCGTTGCTGACGGCATCGACCACCGCCAAGCGCACGCCTTGCGCTTGGAGTTCGGCCATGCGTGCAAGCACCGCCTGCGCGCCTTGCGCCACGCAGCGGTGGTCGATCAAACCGACTTGGCCTTTTGACTGCGCTTGCAGCACGCGCACCAGGTTGGCGTCGTGCATGGGGGTGAGTGGGTGGTCTTGCATGCCCGACTCGTTGAGCAGCACATCGCCCACAAACAAATAGCCTTTGAACACGGTGCGTCCGTTGTCGGGGAAGGCCGGCGTGGCAATGGTGAAGTCAGTGCCGAGTGCGGCCATCAAGGCCTCGGTCACCGGACCAATGTTGCCCTTGGCGGTGCTGTCGAAGGTGGAGCAGTATTTGAAGTAAATCTGCTCGGCACCTTGGGCTTGCAGCCACTGCAAGGCGTCCAGCGACTGGGCAATGGCCTGCGCGGGCGGGATGGTGCGTGACTTGAGCGCCACCACCACCGCGTCCACCTCGGCGCCTAACTCGGCGTTCAATGGCTCGGTGGGCACACCGATGGTTTGCACCACCCGCATGCCGGCGCGCACCAGGTTGTTGGCCAGGTCGGTGGCGCCGGTGAAGTCGTCGGCAATGCAGCCTAAGTGGATGGTGTGAGACATGCGGCCTCGCGCTTTACTTGAAGCCCATCACATGAGGCAGCCAGTTGCTCAGCGCTGGCACAAAGGTCAGCACCACCAGCACCGCGCCGTGGGCCCAGAGGAAGGGGGTGAGCTCGCGCGTCAAGTCCGACAAGGGCACGCGTGACACATTGGAGGTGACAAACAGCAAACCGCCCACGGGTGGGGTGATCATGCCCAGCGTCAAGTTGTAGATCACCACCATGGCAAAGTGGATCGGGTCGATGCCGACTTTGGCCGCCACGGGGGCCAAGATGGGTACCAGCACCATCACGCCAGGCAGCGGCTCGATGAAGATGCCAAACAGCAGCAAGAACACGTTGATGACGATCAGGAAAGTCCAGGGGGACAGTTGCATGTCGGCGATCCAAGTGGCCACGATTTGCGGCACACCTTCGATGGTGAGCACCCAGGCAAACGAGGCCGGCATGCCAATGATCAACAACACCGAAGCGGTCAAGAGCGCCGAGCGCGACAAGATGTCGGGCACAGCCTTCCACTCGAGCGTGCGGTAGACGTATTTGCCGCACAAGAGCGCGTAAAACACGGCCACCACCGAGGCCTCGGTGGGGGTGAACCAACCGGCGCGCATGCCGCCCAAGATGATGACGGGCAGCAAGATGGCAGGCATGGCCTTCCAGGTGGTTTGCCACATTTCGCTGCGCGTGGGAAATTCGTCGTCGCCTTTGTAGTTGCGTTGCTTGGAGACATACCAGTTCACGCCGCACATGGCCACAGCAATCAGCACGCCCGGAATCAAACCCGCCACAAACAGGGCGCCCACCGACACGTTGTCGTCGGCCAAGGCGTAGATGATCATGATGATCGAGGGCGGAATGATCGGCCCCACGATGGCGGTGGACGCGGTGAGTGCGGCTGCATAGGCGCGGCCATAACCGGCTTTGTCCATCATGCGAATCAGCATGGAGCCGGGGCCTGCCGCATCGGCCAAGGCCGAGCCGGAAATGCCGGAGAAGAAGGTGAGCGACACCACGTTGGTGTAGCCCAGGCCGCCACGCTTGTGGCCGACGAACTGACCGGCAAACTTGAGCAGTACCTCAGTGAGCGACCCGCCGCTCATGAGTTCAGCTGCCAAGATGAAAAACGGCACGGCCATGAGCGGGAAGCTGTCGATGCCGGTGAAGGTTTCTTTCAGCAGCACGATGAGCGGGAAGTTGCCCGACACCAGCAAGGCGGTGACGGTGGACAGGCCCAGCGCAAACGCCACCGGCACGCCGATGGCCAGGTAAATACAGGCCGAGATGAGGAGAATGACACTGGCGTTCATAGGGAGGCACTCGCGGTGGCGTCAAAGTGGGCGTCGGCGGCGAACTGGCGGTCCATCACGTAGTCGCGCACGATCAGCAACCAATGGATCAAGGTCATGGCCATGCCAATGGGCAAGGCCGCGTAAATGTAGGCGAACGAAATTTGCGTGGCCGGGGTTTGTTGGTATTGGGTGCGGTCCATGTATTCGAGCCCGAACCAAATGAAGAACACAAACAGGCCGGTGAGCAACAGCGCAATCACTGCGCGCATGGCAATGGCCACGGGGCGGGGCAAGCTGTCTTGCAGGTTTTCTACCGCGATGTGGCCGCCGTAGCGCAGCACAGGGCCGCAGCCGATGAAGGTAAGCCAAATCATCATGTGGCGCGCCACCTCTTCGGCCCACTCGATGGATTGGCTGGTGGTGTAGCGCAACACCACGTTGGCAAAGATGATGACCGACATCACCGCCAGCATGACGATGAGCACCCATCGGTTGGTGGCTAAAAAGTAGCGTTCAAAAGTTTTCATGTCAGTTGTCGTGGTGTGGGCATGTGGAAGGACCATCAAAAAAGCGGGAGGCGAAGTGCCAGGCACTTCGCGCCCCCGCCTTGAGCCTCAGGCCTTGTGAGAGGCCGGGCGCTTATTTGACGTCTTGGATTTTGCGGATGTTGTCGGCGCCAAACTCTTTGGAGTATTCGGCGTACACCGTGCGCAGCGAGTTACGGAAAGCAGGGCCGTCGACTTTGCGCACCACGGTCATGCCTTCTTTTTCCAACTGAGCCACGCCGCTGGCTTCGTCATCGTTGACCTTTTTACGCTGTGCCACGGTGGCGCTCTTGGCGGCTGCGTAGAACACTTTTTTGTCGGCATCGCTGAGCTTGTTCATCACGCGGGGCGAGGTGATCAGCAAGGCGGGCGAGTACACGTGGCCGGTGAGCGACAAATGCTTTTGCACTTGCGAGAACTTGGAGGCCAAGATCACAGGGATGGGGTTTTCTTGACCATCCACAGTGCCCTGTTGCAGCGCGCCAAACACCTCGGGGAAGGCCATGGGTGTGGGTTGAATGCCAAAGGCGCGGTAGCCGTCCATGTGGACCTTGTTTTCCATCGTGCGCATCTTCAGGCCGGCAGCATCTTCTGGCTTGACGATGGCGCGCTTGTTGTTGGTCATGTGACGGAAACCGTTCTCGGTCCACGACAGGGCCACCAAGCCTTTGGAGGGGA
>CAIMWY010000389.1 GCA_903845315.1 uncultured Burkholderiales bacterium | reverse complement strand
TACCGACACCACCTTTTTGGCTGGTCACCAAAATCTTGAAAGTTGACATACAAAACTCCTAACGCTTGAGGCTGGGGGGCGCTTGACGCGTACCCAGTTTCTTCAGCGGGGAATCGAATTTACCTGCCGCACCCATACGCGGCAAGCCTTTGTTGATGCGGGTTTCAAGAGGCCGGATGGTCGAAAAGAAAAATTTGAATACTTAAAAATTAAACATATCATAAAAAAGAAACAATATGAAGAAAATTATCTATGTGCTTGATTTATTTGAATAAATTTAAAAGTGTCGGAAAAAACAACACTTCCCATCAGACTCAGTCCAAAGTGGCACTCCAGCGGTTGTCCCACGGGGCTTGAACGTGGTCCAAATGGCGTCGCTCACGTTTGGTTGGGCGACCTTGTTCAATGCTGTGGGCGGGTTCGGGGGCTAGGCGGCGCGCTTCACGTTGGGCCGAATTTTTTTGAATGCTCTCAGCCGTCTCTTGGTACATGGTTTGTGCCACGGGCGCTGGGCCCCGCATCGGCAGCAGCGCATGGACCACCACGGTCCGTGTGATGGGGCCTTGGCGCAAGGTGACGGTGTCGCCAATTTTGAGTTCCCGTGCGGGTTTGGCAGTTTGGTCGTTGACGTCGATGCGATTTTTTTGAATTTCTTCACAAGCCAAGCCCCGTGTTTTGTAAAACCGCGCGGCCCACAACCATTTGTCCAAACGTTGACGTTCAAGTGTGTGTTGCATGCCCAGATTGTGCGCAAAAACTTGCCCCTTAAAATTAGAAGATTCCACCAACTTCAAAGTCACCATGTCACAACGCCATCTCGTTTTCATTTCTGCTGCCGCACTGGTTTTATTGTCTGCATGCAGTTCAACCAAATTGCCCGACACCACCGACCTGAGCGGCAAAGCTGCCGACACCACCTCCGCAGGTGCTGCTGCGCCTATCTCTGGGGTTGCCGCCGTGGTGGCCGATCACCTGAACCCCAACAGTTTGATTGCCAGCCAGCGCAGCATCTACTTTGACTTTGACCAATTCACCGTCAAAGCAGAAGACGGCCCACTGATTGAGCGTCAAGGCAAGTACTTGGCATCTAAGCCCGCTTTGCTGATCCGCGTCGAAGGCAATGCCGACGAACGCGGTGGTCGCGAATACAACTTGGCGCTTGGGCAAAAACGTGCCGAAGCGGTGGTGCGCGCGCTCAAGGTGTATGGCGTGAGCGACAAACAAGCTGAGCCCGTGAGCTTTGGCAGCGAAAAACCCCAAGCACCAGGCCACGACGAAGCCGCATGGGCCAAGAACCGTCGCGTTGATTTGGCGTACCCCAGCAAATGAAGTTTGAACGGGTAGCACGCGCTTGATGCAAATCAACAACGAAGAGGTGACCACGCCACCACGGGCTTCGGCTTCGCTGGTGCTGTTGCGTGATGCGCCGCGTGCCTCGGGAGAGCTTGAGGTTTTTTTACTGCGTCGCCACAAAGACTCGGCGGTGTTGGGCGGCGCTTATGTGTTTCCGGGCGGCAAGCTCGATGACGCAGATTGCGCGCCTGCGTTGCACGCACATTTAGACCGCACTCCCGCTGCTTTGCACCAAGCCCTGGGAGAGCCTGACTTGGATGCCTCGATGGCGGCTGGTTTGTATGTGGCCGCAGTGCGTGAAGCCTTGGAAGAATGCGGCGTCTTGTATGCCCGCGCCAGCGATGCCCAAGACGCCTTGCACGACGCCAGCCTTCGCCAGCATTGGCAACAGCAATTGCACAGCGGCGTGAGTTTTGAGCGCTTGGTGCAAGAAGCCGCGTTGGCCATAGACACCCAGCAGTTGGCACCGTGGTCGCGTTGGATCACACCGCGTGTGCCCTCAATCACCAACAAACGTTTTGACACGCGCTTTTTCGTGGCGGTGCTGCCAGAGCTTCAAGAACCGGTCCACGACAACGTGGAAGCCATTGACAGCGTATGGCTGACGCC
>CAIMWY010000388.1 GCA_903845315.1 uncultured Burkholderiales bacterium | reverse complement strand
GAATGATGGTGTGGAAAGGCCGTTTGCCAGGGGCCACCAAGTTGGCGGGGTTGAGGCCCTGCGCATCGAGGCTGAAGCCGTGACCACGGTTTTGCAAGCTGATGCCAAAGTTGGGCTCAACACAGCCCGAGCCAAAGCCCATGTAGTTGCTCTGGATGAAACTGACCATCATGCCGTTTTCGTCGGCGGTGCTGAGGTAAATCGTCCCGCCCTTGACCGGGTTGCCAGCGCCAAAGTCTTGCGCTTTTTTCATATGGATCAACTGCGCGCGGCTCTTCAAATACGCGGGGTCCAGCATTTGGGCAGGCGTGACTTCCATCTGCTGGGGCTCGGCCACGTAGCGGTACACATCGGCAAACGCAAGCTTGATGGCCTCGATTTGCAAGTGCTGCGAGTCCACGCCGTCCACCGCCAAACTGGCCACATCAAAGTGTTCCAGAATGCCCAGCGCAATCAGCGCCGCAATGCCTTGGCCATTGGGTGGAATCTCGTGCAAGGTGTAGCCACGGTAGTTTTGCGCGATGGGCGTGACCCATTCGGCCTTGTAGTCGGCAAAGTCACGCGCGGTGATGCTGCCACCGTTGGCGGCGGCAAATTTTTCAATCGCGTGTGCGATCTCACCCCCATAAAAAGCAGCACCCTTGCTTTGCGCAATGGCACGCAGGCCTTTGGCCGCAGCGGGAAACTTGAACAACTCGCCCACCTGAGGCGCACGGCCCCACGGCAAAAAGTTTTGGGCAAAGCCGGGCAAGCCTTGCAGCTCGGGCGTGGCGGCGGCCCACTTTTGTTGCACCACCACGGACAGCAAGTAGCCACGCTCGGCAATCTCAATGGCGGGTTGCAGCAGGTCTTCAAAGGGCAGTTTGCCAAAGCGCTCGCTCATCGCCACCCAACTGGCCACGGCACCGGGCACAGTGACCGAGTCAAAGCCGCGCTTGGGCGGCGTTTTGGCATCTGCACCATATTTGCGCTGAAAGTATTCAGGCGTCCAGGTTTGCGGCGCGCGACCGGAAGCGTTCAAACCATGCAGTTCTTTGCCATCCCACAAAATGCAAAACGCGTCCGACCCCAAACCATTGCTCACGGGCTCGGTCAAGGTGATGGCCGCTGCGGCAGCAATGGCGGCATCGACCGCATTGCCACCTTGCCACAATATGCGCAAGCCTGCCTGCGCGGCCAAAGGGTGCGAGGTGGACACCACATTGCGGGCAAAGACTGGCAAACGGGTGGAGGTATAGGGGTTGTTGAAATTGAAGTTCATTTTTCTCTTTACTCTGCTGTGATTTTTCTGTCGACGATGATCTTGCGCCACTTGGTGGATTCGCGTCCCAGCATGGTGCTGAAATCAGCGGGTGTGCCACCAACAGGTTCGATACCTAAGCGAAACAACTTCTCTTTGACCTCTGGGTCAGCCAAGGTTTGGTTCACCGCTGCGTTGAGTCTGGCCACCACCTCAGCAGGCAAGCCTTTGGGGCCGTACAAGCCAAACCAGGTGTTCGATTCGTAACCCGGCACGGTCTCGGAAATGGCAGGCAAGTCGGGGGCCAGGGGTGTGCGCTTGGCACTGGTCACGCCCAACGCGCGCAAGCGGCCGTCGCGCACGTGGGGAATGCCGCTGGGCAAGGAGTCAAACAGCACATCCAGTTTGCCGCTCACCAAATCGGGAATCGACAAGGCCGTGCCTTTGTAGGGAATGTGCACCACAAACAAGCCAGTCTCCGCCTTGAACAACTCGGCCGTGAGTTGCACGATGGTGCCGTTGCCACTGGAGGCGTAATTCAGTTTGCCGGGGTTGGCACGGGCATAGGCGATCCACTCTTTCACACTGTGTGCAGGCGAGCTGTTGGGCACCAGCATGATGCTGGGCGCATTGCCCACGTGCACGATAGGCGTGAAGTCACGCACCGCGTCATACGGCAAGCGCGCATTGAACGCGGGGCTAATGGTGTGTGTGCTGGTGGTGGCCAGCAACAGCACATAGCCGTCGGCCGGTGCTTTGGCCGCTAAGTCGGTGCCCAAAGTGCCACCCGCGCCCGGACGGTTTTCCACCACCAACGAGGCACCTAATTTCTCTGGCAACTTGGTGGACAAAGCCCGCGCAAAAATATCGGTGGCGCCGCCCGCGGGGAACGGCACGATCAGTCGGATCGGTTTGTTCGGATAGGTTTGTGCCGAACAGGGCCAGACGCAAGCAAACAGTGCCAGCGCAGCACAGAGTCGGCCGATACGTGAAAAAGTCTTCATCACACATCCTGTCTGTGGTTAAGCTTGAAAAACTTTGTTGTGTAGTCGGCGCATCGACCACCACACCACGGCGGCAACCAAAGGCACCGCACAGGCCGCAGTCACGTCAGGTGAAAAAGGCCAGCCTGAATGCGCTGCACCCTTGGCCAGATAACTGACCAAGCCCGTGATGTAGTAGGTGATGGCAGCGACCGACAGGCCCTCCACGGTGGACTGCAATTTGAGTTGCAGACCTTGTCGCTGGTTCATTGCCACCAACAAAGCTTGGCTGCTTTCTTGTTGCTCAAAGTCGACCCGTGTGCGCAGCAAATTGCTCATGCGCGAGACACGCTCTGACAGCGCGGTTTGACGGCGCCCCGCCCAATCGCAGGTGCTGCGCGCCGGTGACAAACGCCGTTCCATAAATTCACCGATGGTTTGCATGCCCGGCATGCGCGATTCAGCAATATCACGAATGCGCCGATCGACCAGTTCAAAGTAAGCCCGGGTGGCCGAAAACCGCGAATGGGTGGCTGCATATTGCCCCTCCACCTCACCGGCCAAGCGGGTCAAGCGGTCGAGCAGACCGGCCTCATGCTGCGTTTCGGCGCTGCGTATGGCATGGGCCAAATCAGCCAATTCGCGCTCGGCATCGGCCAAAGCGGCAGAGGCTTGGCGGGCCGCCGGCAACCCCAATAAGGCGGCCATGCGGTAGGTTTCAATCTCGAGCAACTGCTGAACCAAACGGCCTTGCCGACGCGGCGTGAGCGAACCGGTGAGCAAGACGATGCGTGAATAGCCATCGGGGTGCAACTGAAAGTCGGTGTAGACCTCGCCATGGCCCTCGGCCACGGTAGAGGCCACCAAAGTGTCTTCGTGCAGCATGCGCGGCAGCATGTCATGCACCTGGTGAACGCCAGTGGCGAGCAACCACACATGCAAACGAGCCAAGCACTGGCCAGGCAGCGCCAAGAGCCACTGCTGAGGCACGCCTTGCACCGCGTTTTCTGGATTGGACTGCACCACCTGAAGCGCGTTGACGGGGCGCATGAAGGTCCAAGAGACAAACTCGGTGTGCAACTCCCAACGCAGCCGAAATGAGCCCAAGTCCATGCGCACATGGTTGGTCTGGGCATCCGGGGCGGGCAAATGGTGGTCCAACAACAAGCGCGCCAAGTGGGCGCGACTGGCTTGTGCGGTGTCACGGTCGACCCACATCACCACATGCGATATCGCCAAGGGGGCGTGCATGGGCTCGGGTGGACGCGCATGCACTTCGTTGTGCAGCGCGAGTCGTTGCAGATGGTCGGTCATGGGCAGCCCTTTGTCAGAGCAAAGATTGTGTCGCAAAAGCATGGCATCAAGAAAAACGGCACCCGAAGGTGCCGTTTCAAGACAAGGCGTGAACCCTGTGTGATCACTCTTCGACGAAGGCTTCTTCGCGTTTGGAGCGAATCGACGGCAGCAGCACGACGATCAGCAACAAGAGTGCAGCACCCAACAGGCCACCCGACAGCGGACGGGTCACAAACACCGACCAGTCACCGCGCGACAGCAACAGGGCGCGGCGCAAGTTTTCTTCCATCATCGGGCCCAAGATGAAGCCCAGCAGCAAAGGTGCCGGTTCACATCCCAACTTCAAGAAGAGGTAGCCAATGAAACCGAACCCGGCCACCAACCAGATGTCAAAGGTGTTGT
>CAIMWY010000387.1 GCA_903845315.1 uncultured Burkholderiales bacterium | reverse complement strand
TGCCTGCGTCGCGGATGCGGCCGGTGCAAAAGTCGGGGCCCACGCTGGTGAGGATCACCGCGTCAGAGGTTTCGTGGGCGTTGAGCACAGCCGCAGACAAGGCGGCGGCCATGCTGTCAGAAGTGCCGTTGTCTTCGGCGCGGTTGAGTTGGATGCGCAGAAGACGACCGTCTTGTTGGATCAGCAGGTGGGGGTGGCTCATGGTTGACTCCAAGCGGGGGTGTTGAAAAAGTGGCGCATCAACGCAGCGTTGAAGGCGGTGGGTTGGTCGATGTTGGGCAGGTGGCCGGCGTCGGCAATGATTTCTAAGTTGCCCTTGGGCATGGCCTTGCTCAAATCCCCCATCACTTGCGGGAAGGCGCCGTCGTTGGCACCCGACACCAAGGTGGTGGGCACAGCGATGGCCGCCGCTTGCGGCAGGTAGTTCAGGGTTTGGATGGCTTGGGCGCAACCGGCAAAACCTTCGACCTGGGTGTCGCTGATGTCTTGCTGAAAGCGCTGGGCAATGTCGGGGTTGGCGTCTAAAAACGGTTTGCCAAACCAACGCTCGGTGGTGGGTACGGCCAACACGCTGCAGTCTTTGGCACGCGCGGCGGCAATGCGTTCGGTCCAGACAGCGCCCGCGCTCTCGGGCATGTCGGCGCGGCCATCACACAGGCACAGGCTGATCATGCGTTGGGGGTGACGCACACCCAAGCCAAAGCCAATCATCGCGCCCAATGACAAGCCCACGTAGTGCGCGCGTTCGATGTGCAAGGCATCCAAGATGGCGATCATGTCGGCCACCAAGTCGTCCATCACGTAAGGGGCGGGGCCTGCTTGCGACGCGCCGTGGCCGCGAATGTCAGCCCGCAGCACGCGCCAGCCGCAAGCGGCCAGCAACTCGGCTTGTTGCGCCCACATCTTGTTCGACGACAAGATCGAGTGGCCCATTAAAACCACCGGGCCATGGGGGTTGCCTTGTTCGACCACAGACAAGTTGCCCACCGGGCCGGGGATGTGGTGGTGTTGGATAGAAGAGGTCATGTCAAACTGTTCCTGGTGTGAGTTGAAGGGCAGCCCAGATGGCCTGTGGGGTCATGGGCAAATGGTCAATCGAGGCGCCCAAGGGCGCCAAGGCATCGTTCACCGCACTGGCAATCGCGGCAGGGCTGCCGAGGTAGCCAGCTTCGCCCGAACCCTTTTGGCCGAACTCGGTCAAGGGCGAGGGGGTGCAGTGGTCGACGATGGTAATGGCAGGCACTTCGGCCGAGGTGGGCAGCAGGTAGTCCATGAAGGTGCCTGCCAGCAACTGGCCTTCGTCGGAGAACGCAAACTTCTCCATCAGCGCCGCGCCCAAGCCGTGGGCAATGCCGCCGTAGGTCATGCCGTGGACCACATCGGGGCTGATCATCACGCCGCAGTCGTGGCCGCACACATAACGCTGGATGGTGACTTTGCAGGTTTCGGGGTCGATGCTGGCCAAGATCACGTGCGACTCGAACGAGTGGCAGGGGTACATCTGAATGCGACCGTCTTCGGTGGGCAAGGCACCCCCGGTGGGCACTTCCATGACAAACTTTTCTTGCAGGCCGGGCTCCATGTGCGCGGGCAGCAGGTGGTATTTGCGGTGGGCCACATCCACCAAGGCGTCCCAGCTCATGCGCACACTGGGGTCGCTGCGCAGGTGCACATCGCCGCCTTCGTACACTAACTGTTCGATGGGTTGCTTGAGGTTGTGCGCGGCTATGCGCAACAGCTGTTGGCGAATTTTCTTGGCGGCACCGGCGGCAGCACCACCCAGCATGATGGCCATGCGGCTGCCCACTGGGCTGTTGGAGGGCAGGGCGTTGAGCGAGTCGGCGTGGATGACGCGGATGCTGTCGGGCGCACGGTGCAAGATTTCGGCCACCACGGTGGACACCAAGGTCTCATGCGCTTGGCCCGAGGTCGAGGTGGCCATCAAGGCGGTCACGGTGCCGCTCAAGTCCACGCGCACCAAACACGAGTCCATCCAGGTGGTGGTTTGGTTCTTGGGGTTGAACAACGGCTCGAACGACGAGTTGCCGCCCGAGGGCTCCAAGCAGGTGGAGATGCCAATGCCCGCCAACATGCCTTGGGCGCGCAGGCGGTCGCGCTCTTGCACGATGTGGGTCATGGGCGCGGCGTTGAGGGCTTTGTCCATCACGGTGGCGTAGTCGCCCGAGTCGTAGTGGGTGCCGCTGGGGATGAGGTAGGGG
>CAIMWY010000386.1 GCA_903845315.1 uncultured Burkholderiales bacterium | reverse complement strand
GGAAGGGACTCGAACCCCCACGAAGTTACTCGCTAGTACCTGAAACTAGTGCGTCTACCAATTCCGCCACCTGGGCATTTCAGGAAAGAAAGGCATTGTATCAAAAATTCAATAACAGTCAGCGGTTTGCTGGAAGAGTTCGAAGGCACCGTCTCGGGACATCGTGATGGTCACGGATTCGTTCAACGTGACGATGGCGTTGCAGACATTTATTTGCCGCCCAACGAAATGCGGGCGGTATTACACCGTGATCGTGTCAAAGCGCGCGTTGTGCGTTTTGACAAAAAGGGACGCCCAGAGGGTCGAGTGGTTGAAATCATTGAACGATCAGCGCAACCGATCATCGGGCGGTTACTGCAAGAAAGTGGCGTCTGGCTTGTCGCCCCTGAAGACAAACGTTACGGACAAGATGTACTGATTCCAAAAGGGGCCACTGGGCCTGCCAGTTCGGGCCAAGTGGTCGTGGTCGAGTTGACTGAGCCTCCAAGTTTGTATGGCCAACCCGTTGGGCGAATTAAAGAAGTCTTGGGTGAGGTGGATGATCCTGGTATGGAAATCGAAATTGCGGTTCGTAAATATGGCGTACCTCATGATTTTTCACAAGGGTGCCTAGCATTGGCACGTGGCTTACCCGATAAGGTGCGAACCCAAGATAAGAAAGATCGCGTCGACTTGACGGATGTCGCTTTGGTCACCATTGATGGAGAAGATGCGCGTGACTTTGATGATGCGGTGTATTGTGAGCCTGCGAAGGTGGGGCGTGGCAAGGGGTGGCGTCTATTAGTGGCCATTGCCGATGTGAGCCACTACGTTGAGACGGGTAGTGCGATTGACATTGATGCATATGACCGTGCGACCAGTGTGTATTTTCCTCGTCGTGTTATCCCTATGTTGCCCGAAAAACTTTCAAACGGTTTATGCTCTCTCAATCCTGATGTAGAACGTTTGTGCATGGTGTGCGACATGTTGATCACGGCCAATGGCGAGATACATGCTTACCAGTTTTATCCCGCTGTGATGCACAGCCATGCACGCTTTACCTATACCGAAGTTGCAGCTATTTTGGGTAACACCCGTGGGCCGGAAGCGGCTAAACGCAAAGAACGAGTGTCAGATCTGATGAATTTGCATGATGTTTACGGAGCTTTGTTGAAGTCGCGCCATATGCGTGGCGCTGTTGACTTTGAGACCACTGAAACACAAATTGTGTGCGATGACAGCGGGCGTATTGAGAAAATCATTCCACGCATACGAAATGACGCCCACAAGTTGATTGAAGAATCAATGTTGGCGGCCAATGTGTGCAGTGCTGATTTTATTTTGCAAAGCAAACACCCCGGGCTGTTCCGGGTGCACGAAGGACCAACGCCTGAAAAGAAGGAAATTCTTCGTAACTACCTAAAGACGACGGGTGTAGGTTTGACAATCACAGACAACCCCAAGCCTGCAGAGTTTCAGGCAATCGCTGAGGCGACCAAAGAACGTCCTGATGCACAGCAAATTCACTCCATGTTGCTGCGTTCAATGCAACAGGCCATCTATACACCGATCAACAGTGGTCACTTTGGTTTGGCGTTTGAAGCCTATACCCACTTCACCAGCCCCATTCGACGCTACCCCGACTTGTTGGTTCACCGTGTAATCAAAGCGATCTTGCTGAAACGCCGCTATCAGTTGCCAGTGTTACCAACACCTGGTGAGGCGCACGCTAAATTGGCGCGTCGGTTGTCCACGCGTGTACGTGAGCCGTCGCAAAGGCTGGAGCCAAAAATCAAACCAACGCCGGATCAGCAAGCTTGGGAAGCTGCGGGCTTGCATTGCAGCGCCAATGAGCGTCGGGCGGATGAGGCTAGTCGCGATGTGGAGGCTTGGCTCAAATGCAAATACATGCGTGAACACCTTGGCGAAGAGTACGGCGGTGTTGTCACTGCTGCCACCGGTTTCGGTTTGTTTGTGACTTTGGATTCGATGTATGTTGAAGGATTGGTTCATATCACTGAGTTAGGCGGAGAGTACTTTCGCTTTGATGAAGCCCGGCAAGAGTTGCGCGGCGAACGAACCGGTATTCGTTATGCCATTGGTTCAAGGGTTCGAATACAAGTGAGCCGAGTTGATTTAGATGGGCGAAAAATTGACTTTCGCTTGGTCCGAGATAACGAAGAATTGTTGATGCGACCTGCCAAGGACACTCTGAAGTCTTCAACGAAAGACTCTAAAACTGGTGCTAAGAAATCATTCAATAAGATAGATGTCAAGAACAACAAGTCTGGAATTAAGAAAACAGGCGTGCCGAAAAGCAAGAGTCGTCGACCGCGTTAGCGAATGATTGAATGCTTGTTGCCAGCATGGCAGCATCCAAACTGCGTCCAGTGAGTGCCCAGGCGTCTGCTGCAGCGCCATGAAGTAGTACTCCTTCGCACGCTGCGGCAAAGCTTTGTTGTCCTTGGGCCATTTTGGCGCCTATTACACCCGCAAGCACATCGCCTGTACCGGCTGTGGCGAGTAGCGCATTTCCGCTGCGGTTGATGACGGGATTTGTATTTGTCGAGCAAATCACTGTTCCTGATCCCTTAAGAACGACTACAGATTGCGTTATGACAGCAAGTTGCATTCCCGCCTCAATTCGATTGGTCTGTACTTCCCGCACGGAGCAGCCAAGAAGCCTAGCGGCTTCAAGGGGATGAGGTGTGATGACAGTAGCCTTCTGATTTTGAGCGCGATTTTTCAGCAATTCCATCAATCTGCCGTCTGCAGCGATGGCATTGAGGGCATCGGCATCAAGCAACAAGCGTTGAGATTCGGATAAAACCCTAGGCATCAAGTCTCGAACTGCATTGGAACCACCACAACCGCAAACCACACAACCGTTTTCAAGTTGCAGGGCATCTAGGTCACGCACCATCAAGGCGGGTTGCTGGATCGCGGCGGCGGCTTGAACGGACTTGTCAAGCAAAGTCAGATAGACACGACCTGCGCCTAGATGAAGTCCTGCTATTGCGGCCAGTATGGCGGCACCTGACATCCCAGGGGCACCTCCGATAATCATCAAGTCGCCATAACTGCCTTTGTGGCTGTTGTGAGCGCGATGCGTAGTTTTGTGAACGTGTTGGGCTTGAAGCTGCGCGAACGACTCCGGTGGCTTTATAAGCGTACTCGAGACGTCTTGCATCAAGTCATCAAACCAAACCTGCCCCGTTGCATCGCGACCTTCAGCTGTGAAGAGTCCCATCTTGAGGGTGAGAAGGCTCAGTGTATGGTGTTGATTGTTCGCTTGTAGCGTGTTGTTTGAGCGAAGCCATTCACCCGTGTCGGGCAGCAAACCCGTGGGTAGGTCAATAGACAAAATAGGGGCAGAGGATGTACGCATGATTTGTAACCAATCTGCCATGGTTCCCGAAGGCTCTCTGGCGCATCCAAGTCCAAGTAATGCGTCAATGGCTAAATCGAAGCCTGGTTCGGGGCGTTCTTCAAATCGAACGCCCACCTGAATTGCGCGTTGCCATGACAGCTTGGCATCGGGAGGTGCGCTATCTGGTTGGCCTAAATAGGTTACGGTGACTTGTTTTCCCCATTGCACCAGATGTATGGCTGCTTCCAACCCGTCGCCACCGTTGTTACCTGGACCACAGGCGATCCATATTTTTGTTGCATGCGGTGCAATGGCCAATGCCAGC
>CAIMWY010000385.1 GCA_903845315.1 uncultured Burkholderiales bacterium | reverse complement strand
GCAGCGCTTGCTCAAACATGGCTTCGTTGGGTTTCAAGGTGGGCAAGCCCGTGGCTTTGGCCGCTGCCTCAATGGCTGGACCAAACGCCGAGCAGGTGAACAGCACGCCGGAGCAACCCGTGCCCTGCACATAGCGCGCCAAGTCCACGAAACGCTGAACCATGGCGGCTGTCAGGCTGCCGGTGTGGGCCAGGTCACGCGACAGACTGTCGTCCAACACGTTCATGCATTGGGCTTGCGGCCACAAGCGTTCAAAGGCGTGCTGAATCGGCAACATCGCCAAAGGCGTGGCGTGGATCAGGGCAATGCGCGAGGTCATTGCTTGTCGATTTTGGCTTTGACGATCACCTCTTGCCAGCGGCGAATGTCTGCCGCCAACACCTCGGCCGCTTGCTCGGGCGTGCTGCTTTGCGCATTGAGGTTGACATCACTCAAACGCTTTTTGACATCGGGCATGTCCATGATGGTTTGAATTTCTCGGTTCAAGCGCAGCACCACCTCGCGCGGTGTACGGGCAGGCACGGCCAAGCCGTTCCACGACGATGCTTGAAACTTGGCCAAGCTGCCACCCGACTCATGCACGGTGGGCACACCGGGCAAGCTGTCGGTGCGCTTGTCGCCCAACAGGGCCAAGGCGCGCACGGCGTTGGACTTGATCTGCGGCATCAGGGGCCCCAAGATTTCAACCATGGCGTCCAAGTTGCCGCCACGCAAAGCAGTAATGACAGGCGGCGTGCCATTGAAAGGCACGATTTGCGCTTGCAACCCCGAGGCGCTCAAAAACAACTCCGCCGACAAGTTTTGGGTGGTGCCTATTTGGGGCGTGCCAATGTTGAGCTTGCCGGGGTTGGCCTTGGCATAAGCCATCAACTCGGCAAAAGTTTTAAAGCGGCTGCCTTCAGCCACCGCAATCACCAAATCAAAGGTGGCCAACTTAGAAACAGGCGTGAAGTCTTTCACGGTGTCAAAGGGCAAGCTCTTGAACAGCGAGGCACTGACTGCCGTGCCGCTAGAGATCAACAACAGGGTGTGACCATCGGGGTCAGAGCGCGCCACCTGTTCGCCTGCCACGATGCCACCGGCACTGGGTTTGTTCTCAATCACCACCGATTGGCCTAAAGCTTCAGAAAGTTTTTGGGCCACGGTACGTGCCGTGATGTCGGCTGCGCCGCCCGCTGCATTGGGCACCACAATTTTCAGGGGCTTGCTAGGAAACGCTGGGCTTTGTGCCAGAACACTGGTGCATGCGAACGCGCCGAGTGCCATCGCCACAGCGATGCGGCGAGAGAGGTGGGTAAGATGGTTTTTCATACCGCTGACTTTACACAATCGCCATGCCTACTTTTCAACGATTTTTGATGGCACTGATCTGCAGCTTGCTCTGCCTGACCGTGCATGCACAAAACCCGGTTGCCAGCGTGCCCCAAGTGGACTTGGCGCGCTATCTGGGCAAGTGGTTTGAGATCGCAAGCTTTCCCATGTTCTTCCAGCGCAAGTGCACGGGCAACACCACGGCCGAATACGCCCGCAACAGCGACGACAGCGTGGCTGTGACCAACCGCTGCGACACAGCCGACGGCCCCATCCAAGCCCAGGGCAAGGCCACGGTGGTGGAGGGCACGGGCAATGCCCAGCTCAAGGTGTCGTTCTTTTGGCCGTTTCGCTCCGACTACTGGGTGATTGGCCTCGACCCTGACTACCGCTGGGCGGTGGTGGGTAACCCCAACCGCAACTACCTGTGGTTGCTGTCACGCACGCCCACGTTGCCGCCTGAGTTATTGGACGCGGCCTTGCTCAGTGCCAAGACACAAGGCTTTGACTTGTCGCAACTTAAGTACACGCGGCAAAACTGATCGCCATAAGGTGTCACTTCAGTTGCTGACTGAACCAGGGCACGATCACTTCGCTGAAGATGCGCCCATCCGACCACAGCTTGTCACGGCCCAAGTGCCCGCCTTCTGGATTGACCCAGGCCAGCTTGGCCGTTCCGGTTCGCAAGACCATGTCAAGGTCTTCAATCGGCACTTGTGAATCTTTTTGGCCATTGACCAACAGCTGTGGTGCCGACGGCTTGTTCAATGAATCTCTCAACGACATACGTGGGCCATAGGTAAAAAACTCGTCCAAAGTGTCCACGCCATACACCGCTGAACGCGCTTGGAACAGGTCAAACAAATACTCGCGTGTGCCCAGGGCTTTGGTTTGCCAGTCTTTTTGAAAATACGCATGCACCGGACCGCCCCAGTTCACCACCGCCTTGAGACGTTGCGGCTCGGCATAAGCCATGCGTGCCGCCCAGTGACCGCCCCACGACACGCCTTGAAAACCAATCTTGGCTGTGTCGAGGTCGGTGCGTGACTGCAAGGCGTCGATGACGCGCGAGAAGATGCGCTCAGCGCCCACGTCAATCTTGATGGGTGACTCGCCCGTGCCCGGCATGTCCAAAGCCACATAAGCCAGCCCAGCTTTGAGGTAGTCGGGTCCGTACTGCTCGACCACAAATTCTTTGTAGCTATCCAACCCGCCCACCGACAACACCACAGGTGGCTTCGCCACACCTGTGGGACGCTGCAAATAGCCAACGATTTCTTTCCCTTCAAACGGAATGCGCAACACCTCGATCTTTGGTTGTGCCAAAGCGGCATAGGCTCTGAACGCTTGTGTGCCCAATGCATGGGCACGTTTTTTTTCGGGTGCGTTTTGGGTCGGCCACGCACCAAAACCGTAATAGCGCCAAGCTGACAAATAAGCTTCTGACGCCGCTGTGGATTGGTTGGCGAGCAATGACTTGGCATGGTTGGCGTGAACGTCGCCAGTTTGAATCCAAGAGCGTGCCCATTCATCGCGGTCAAGCGAGTGAATGCGTTGCAAAATTTCAGCCACTTGTTTGGCGTCAAAACCCGTCATCGGGTAACGCTGTGCATTGGCCCTCTCTTGAACCGCCTGTTTGAGTTCAGGCCAAGTGCGCGCAGGTGCGATTTGCGCCAGCACCGCATCCGAGGCACAACTCAGCAATAGACCTCCGCTGAGTAATACGTATGAAAGTTTCATGTGAGTCTCCTTGATTTGAAAAGTATGTTGTGCTGTGTTGCGCTGCGACTTCAGTAATGCGGCGGTAACTCGTCACGCATATTGCGGCTCTGCCCGCCCCCACCCTCTGGGATTTGTTGACGCAATTGCGACACCTCGCGCAGCAAGGCATCGATCTGTTGCTGCTGCTGGTAGATCACTTGGTTGAGCTGCTCCAACAGGTCTTCTGTGAAGCTGGCCTTGATTTCCAAGTCGGTCAGCCGTTGGTCAATGTCTTGTGAATTCATGGTCTGAATGGGCTGTTGGGTAGGCACTAGGGCCAGTTGATGTTAGGTGATTCGACCGGCTTGTTTGAACTTACACTGCGCCCACAACAAGGGAGACAAAGCGATGAAACGCAAACGCCTCGGCGCGTCGAGTCTAGAGGTTTCGGCCATGGGCCTGGGCCACAGCATGGGCTTTCAAGACTTCAGCGAACACGGCCTGAACGATTTCAAGCACCTGGTACAGCGGGCACTGGAATTGGGCATGAATTTTTTCGACAGCTCCGACGCTTACTGGGACGGCTTGCATGAAGAGTGGCTGCGCCAAGCCCTAGGCGCCCAGCGTCAGCATGCGGTGGTCACCAGCAAATTTGGCAACATCACCTTGCCCGATGGCAGCAAGGCCACCAACGCCCGCCCCGAGTACGTGGTGTCGTGCTGCGAGGCCAGCTTGAAACGCCTGGGCACCGACTGCATCGACCTGTACTACCTGCACCGCGTCGACCCCAACACCCCGATTGAAGACACCGTGGGTGCCATGTCGCGCTTGGTCGAGCAAGGCAAGGTGCGCTACCTCGGCATTTGCGAAGCAGGCGTGGATACCCTCCAACGCGCCCACCGCGTGCACCCCATGACCGCGCTGCAAACAGAGTTTTCGCTGTGGTACCGCGACACCGAGGTGGAGATGATCGCGCTGTGCCGCCAACTCAACATCGCCTTTGTGGGCTACTCACCGTTGGGCCGTGGGTTGTTGACCGGTGGCATCCAAAGCTTTGACGACTTGGACCCCAAAGACCGACGGCGCATTCATCCGCGTTTTCATGGCGACAACCTGGCCCACAACCTCACGCTGGTGGCACGCATGCAAACCATTGCCGATCGCTTGGGGTTGACCACCGCGCAACTGGCCATGGCTTGGACGGTGGCGCAAGGCGACGACATCGTGCCCATCACCGGCACCCAGCGCGTGAAGTACTTGGAGCAAAGCGTGGCGGCTGCAGGCTTTAGCTTGAGTGCCGACGACAACGCAGAGCTTGAAGCCATCTTCACCCCGCAAGCCCGTGCTGGCGAGCGCTACCCACGCGCCATGCTGGCGGGCTTGGGCATTTGAGTTTTTTCTTTCACACCACCTACTTTTTTGCAGAGGCACCATGAGCAAAGATCCCCGCGTTGAATCGGCCATTTCACATTGGGCCCCCCGGTTTGTGTCGAACGGCGTGTTGCTGACCGACTTTCAAGAGGTCACCCGTGGCATTGAGCGCTGGGAAGACTGG
>CAIMWY010000384.1 GCA_903845315.1 uncultured Burkholderiales bacterium | reverse complement strand
TACACCGAGCCTTTGCTGCATGCTTGGCGCTTGAAGGTAAAGGCGGGTACAGCCTAAAGGCAGGTCAACCGCTGCGCCTGACAAACGGCACCTGCGGGTGCCGTTTGTTTTGATCCAGTCACTATGATCAAGCTCCATCTCCACTAGGAAAACATATGCCCAACTCATTCGCCCAAACACTGCTGCGCTTCGCACTGCGCACCCTCATCGGTTTGGTGTTGACGGTGGCGGTGCTGGCGGGCTTGTACCTGCTGTTCACCTACCACTTCACCTACTCGCGCGGTGAGAGCGTGGGCTATGTGCAAAAGCTCTCGTACAAAGGTTGGGTCTGTAAAACATGGGAAGGCGAGCAAGTGCGGGCACTGGCCACCATGCCAGCCATTCCAGAAAAGTTTGCCTTCACCGTGCGTGACACCGCTGTGGCCGACCAGATCAATGTACACATCGGCCAGAAGGTGGTGATGGAGTATGAGCAGCACAAAGGCCTGCCCGAGTGCATGGGTGAAACCCAATACTTTGTGGTGTCTGTGCGTCCCGCACCCGGCGAGTGAAGCGCATCAGCGCGTCAGCCCCGTGGCGCGATGGGGTAGACCAACTGCTGCAAGTGGCGCACCCCCTTGTTGACTTGCACCCACCATTTTGAAAACGAGTCGCAAGGTTTATCCAAGTCACGGAACAACCTCGGGGCTGCGCGCTGGCACCAGGGCACGGTGGGCATCAGTGGCAGCCGCAGGTGCCCCACGCAGTGCACCGTCTTCGCTTGCGTCAACACGGCCTCGATGGCGGACTCGCTGCCCCACCAAAGATGCGGCGTCATAGCAGCCATTCGCTCGGCCACAAAATGCCAGCGTCGCTCGTCCCACGGGTGCGCCTGTGTTTGCTCTGCGCAGATGGCGGCAATCACCACCACATCGCTGGGCAGATCGGCAGGCACGTTGGCCAAGGCCCAAGGGTGCACCCACCACACAGTGCGTCCTGTGACCCAATCGGCATCTGGCGCGGAAAAGCCAAGATCATCAGGCGGCGCGCTGAGCACCCGCGGTTCGTCAATGCCCAAATGGTTTCGCCCGCCCGCTTGGGTCAAGGTCGCCGGGTTGGATGCCAAGATGTCCAAGGTTTCATAGCTGGTGTCGATCAATGAGCCGCGGCTGTGCCAAGCCGGCGGCGCAAATTGCTCCACGTTGTCGGCATTGAACAAGTAGGGCTTGCTGCTGCCCGTGCCCGCAACCCACTGCCAACTGAGGTAGTTGCTGGCCAAATCGCCATCGACCAAGTGGCCATACAGCCAATCGGCAGCCACGCGCCAATGCACTTTGCGCAAATGCACCAAATAACTGGCCAACCACAAGCGCGCATGGTTGTGCAAATAACCCGTGCTGTAGAGCCCAAAAACCGCCTGATCAATCACCGGCACCCCCGTACATGCATGGCGCACATCCTCTGGGAAATCTTGTGTGTAAGCAGCCTCAGGCAACACGCCTTCGTGTAAATTTGTTGCGATGCCTGCATCCCCGAGGTGCCGATGCACATGCTGGTAGTACTCGCGCCAGCCCAACTCCATCATGAATTTGTGCTGCACACCCAAACGATGGCGGTGGTACATGGCGCTGGCCACATCCAACACGCTTAAAAATCCGTGTGTGAGATAGGGCGACAAATAGCTCACCGCGCCATTGAGGTCGTTGCGCGAGTAGGCGTAGTGTTTGGGCTCGACCAAGTTCAGACGCTCTTGCGCCGCTTGGAGCGTGGGTGGAAATTCGTACATCACAAGATACGAATTGTGCCCGCTTCGCCTCGCTACACTTTGTGCATGCCCACCTTGAGTCCTGCTTCTATCCACCCCAGCGTCTGCCCTGTGTGCGGTCAATCCAATCTGTGCGCCATGGAAACCGCCAAAGCCAGCGGGCTGCCCGTGCAAACATGCTGGTGCGTCAAGGCAGCCTTCTCTGCCGAACTGTTGGCGCGTGTGCCTGCGCCTGCGCAAGGCAAGGCATGTATTTGCGAGCACTGCGCACAAACAAACACACAAACTCAAAGTTCACAGCATGTCTGAAGCAGGTTCGTTGGCCGAACTGCAAAGCCGCTATGGCACCCGTCATCGCTGGCTGATGCTGGCCTCGGTGATGATTGGCTCGATGGCGGCCATTATTTCCTCGACCGTCATGAACGTGGGCATCCCCGATATGAGTCGGCAATTTGCCATCGGCCAAGAGCAAGCGCAGTGGGTGAGCTCGGGCTTCATGGTGGCCATGACCGTGTCGATGTTGACCACGCCTTGGCTTCTGGTGCGTTTTGGCTACCGCCGCACCTACACGGGCTGCATGTTGTTGCTGGCCACTGCAGGCGTCACAGGCGGGCTGTCTACCGACTACAACTTGGTGCTTGCAGCCCGCGTGGCCGAGGGTTTGGCTGCAGGTGTGGTTCAGCCCATACCCGCCATCATCATCTTGCGCGCCTTTGACACCTCTGAGCAGGGCCGCGCCAACAGCTGGTTTGGCATGGGCGTGGTGCTGGCCCCCGCCATCGGACCGAGCATTGGTGGTTTGCTGGTGGATATGTTTGGTTGGCGTTCTTTGTTTTTCATGGTGCTGCCGTTTTGTGCGGCATCGCTGTGGCTGTCGCACCGCTATGTGCCCACCACGGCCCCCGGTGGTGTGAGCGCCAACCATGGCAAGCCCTCCTTAGACCTGTGTGGCTTGGCCTTGGCCACTGTAGGCACCCTGTGCCTGCTCAACGGTCTGGTGATGCTGCATCGTGGGCAATACGGCCTGTCGCTGAGCTTGTTGTTGGCCACCCTAGGCAGCTTGTTGGGCTTCATTGCTTGGCAGCGTTGGCAAATGGTGCGCGATGGCTTGCCCTTGATGAACTTGGCGCTGTTTACGCACCGCCCCTTCGCCATGGGCGCGGTGGTGGCCTTTATTTACGGCATTGCCTTGTTTGGTTCGACCTATTTGATTCCGGTCTATCTGCAATTGGGCTTAGGTCTGTCTGCCAGCCACGTGGGCACCTTGCTGTTACCTGCGGGCTTGGTGCTGGCGGTCACCATTGCCATCGTAGGTCGCTACTCCAGCACCCACCCCACGCATTTGCTGGTGAGCTTTGGCTTGGCGATGCTCGCGTTGTCGTTTGCATTGATGTTGATCGTTAATTTACAAACTGCCTTGTGGGTGTTGGTGGTGTTGGCCGTTCTGGGCCGCATTGGCCTGGGCTTTGTGCTGCCCTCACTCAACATCGGTGCCATGCGCAGTTTGGACACACAGTTGATTCCGCAAGGCGCGAGCACCATCAACTTTTTGCGCATGCTCGGCGGTGCTGCAGGCGTGAGCTTGTGCGGTATCTTGCTGGAGTGGCGGCTGGCGGCACACGGCGACACACTGACCAATGCCAACACCTCGCTGGCACGTTTGGCCGCATTTGACGAAGTGTTTTTGCTGTTGGCCGCCGTGTGTGCCCTGGCCATGTTGGCAGCCTGGAAAATTCGAGACATACGTCAAGCTGCCATCGATGAATCGAAATAAGCCACCATGTGTCAACTCCTCGGCTTGAACTGTAAAAACCCCACCGACGCGAGCTTCAGCTTCACTGGGTTTGCGCAACGCGCGGGCGTGACAGGCCACCATGCCGACGGTTGGGGCATTGCGTTTTTTGAAGGCGCTGAACATGACCGGGGCCTGCGTCACTTCATCGACCACTTGCCTGCCAGCACCTCGCCGGTCGCTGAGCTGATTCGGCGCTATCCCATCAAAAGCCGCAACGTGATTTCGCACATCCGCAAGGCCACCCAAGGCAAAGTGGCGCTGGAGAACTGTCATCCATTTGTACGCGAGTTATGGGGCCGCTACTGGGTGTTTGCGCACAACGGAAATTTAGAGAACTATGCGCCCCGCTTGCACGGCAACTTCAAACCGGTCGGTCAAACCGACAGCGAAAAAGCGTTTTGCTGGTTGATGCAAGAACTGGCCAAGTCGCATGCCAACGTGCCTTCAGTGGCAGAGCTGACGCTGACACTGCGCGAGTTGGTGCCACGCATTGCCAAACACGGCACCTTCAACTTTTTACTCTCCAACGGGCAGGCGTTGTGGGCGCATGCATCGACCCACCTGTGTTATCTAGAGCGCCGCCACCCATTCGCCACGGCGACTTTGAGCGATCAAGACATGAGCATTAACTTTGCCGAGCATGCCTCGCCCGATGACCGGGTGGCTGTGGTGGTGACCGAACCGCTGACCACGAACGAAGCGTGGACGCCGTTTGCACCGGGTGAGTTGAAGGTGTTTGTGGATGGAGCGGTTGTTTTGGGTTGAGGCTACTTGGTTTGCGATGGCCCACGAGTCACCGCCGCACCGCCGCCTCCAGCGCGTCGACAAACAAGGCCGCCACGTTGCAACCGGTCTGGTCAAAGATTTCTTGAAAGCACGTGGGGCTGGTGACGTTCACCTCGGTCAGGCAGTCACCAATCACGTCCAAGCCCACCAACAACAACCCACGCGTAGCCAGCACCGGGCCCAGCGCCTCGGCAATTTCACGGTCGCGCGGCGAAACGGCTTGCGCCACGCCTTTGCCGCCTGCGGCCAAGTTGCCACGCACTTCACCGCCCTGTGGAATGCGTGCCAAGCAATACGGCACCACTTGGCCGCCGATCACCAGCACGCGTTTGTCGCCTTGCGCGATGGCCGGCAAAAACTTTTGCACCATGACAGTTTGGGCACCATCACGGTTGAGGGTTTCAATGATGGCCCCAAGGTTCAAACCATCGGCTTTGACACGAAAAATGCCCATGCCGCCCATGCCGTCGAGCGGCTTCAAGATGATGTCTTGGTGCTGGGCATGGAAGTGTTTGATGGCTTGCGCATCGCGCGTCACCAGCGTGGGACTGATGAATTGCGCGAACTCCAAAATGGCCAACTTCTCAGGATGGTCACGCAACGCAGCGGGCTTGTTGAACACCTGAGCACCTTCACGCTCGGCTTGTTCTAACAAGTGGGTGGCGTAAAAGTATTCGCTGTCGAACGGTGGGTCTTTGCGCATGATCACCGCGTCTACGCTGTGCAAGGCCAGGTGTTCGTCCACACCTTGCACCTCAAACCATGCATCGGTCTGCCCCGTGAGGCGAATGCGCTGGGCCCGTGTGGTGACTTTCTGGCCGCTTTGCCACACGATGTCGTGTGGCTCACACGCCAACACGTGGTGGCCGCGCTGTTGTGCTTCGCGCATCATGGCAAAGGTGGTGTCTTTGTAGATTTTGAAAGACGCCAGCGCATCTGCCACGAAAAGGATGTGCATGGCTTAAATCTCGATCTTGCTGCCCAACTCGACCACCGAGTTGCTGGGCAAGTTCAAGAAGTCAGCGGCAGAGCTGGCATTGAGGTGCATCTGCGCAAACAGCTTTTCACGCCACTGCGCCATGCCGGTGCCGATGGTGGGCACGATGCTGTCACGCGACAAGAAGTAGCTGGTGGTCATAGGGCTGACCTCGCAACCCATGCCACGCAACTGTGCCAAGGCGCCAGGCACGTCAGGGTTGTCTTTGAAGCCGTAGTGAATCACCACCTGCCAGCAGTCATGGCCCAAGGACTGAACGACCAAGCGCTCTTGGGTGTCGATCCAAGGAACTTCGTGGTTTTGCACGTTCACGAACAGATTTTGGGTGTGCAAAACTTTGTTGTGCTTGAGGTTGTGCAGCATGGCGTTGGGCACAGACCCTTTACCGGAGGTCAAAAACACTGCCGTGCCGTCAACACGGGTAGGAGGCGACACAAACACCGCCTCTAAAAAGCTGGGCAAGTCCATGGCTTCTTCTTTGCGCTTTTCATTCAGTATTTCGCGGCCATCTCGCCAAGTCAGCATGAGCATCAAAATCGCAGCGCCAATCAGCAAGGGGAACCAGCCGCCTTCAAACAGCTTGAGCAAGTTGGACGCCCAGAATGCAAGGTCAACCACAAAGAAAAACCCAGTCGCAGACAGGCAGACCCACAGCGGGTATTTCCAGCTGTAGCGAATCACGAAGAAAGTCAGCACGGTGGTGATCAACATGTCGGTACACACCGCAATGCCGTAGGCTGCAGCCAAGTTGCTGGACGACTTGAACATCATCACGGCCAGCACGATGGTGGCAAACAAGCCCCAATTGACAAACGGGATGTAGATTTGACCGGTGTCTGTGACGCTGGTGTGCAGCACTTGCAAACGCGGCAAGAAGCCCAATTGCACCACTTGCTTGGTGACGCTGAAAGCACCTGAGATCAAGGCCTGCGACGCAATCACAGTGGCTGCGGTGGCCAAGGCCACCAAGGGCACCAACAACCAATCAGGCGCCATCAAAAAGAAGGGGTTGGACACAGCCGCTGGGTTGTCCAATAACAAAGCGCCTTGACCAAAGTAGTTCAATGTCAAGGCAGGCATGACCACGGCAAACCACGCGACACGGATGGGTTTTTTACCAAAATGTCCCATGTCGGCATACAAGGCTTCACCGCCCGTGACGCACAAGACCACGGCCCCCAAGATCAAAAAGGTGACCTCAGGCTCGGTGAAGATGAATCGCAAAGCATAGTGCGGGCTGATGGCCCACAAAATTTCCGGATGTGAAGCGATGTGATACACGCCCAATGCTGAGATGGCAAGGAACCACACCACCGTGATTGGCCCGAAAAATTTGCCAATGCCTCCGGTGCCACTTTTTTGCACCGCAAACAAACCAAACAAAATGATGAGTGTGAGTGGGATCACATACTTCTTAAAGGCCGGAGACACCACCTCCAAGCCTTCCACCGCAGACAGCACCGAAATGGCCGGGGTGATGACACCATCGCCATAAAACAAGCAGGTGCCAAAAATACCCACCAACAACATCTTGCTGCGCAGCTTGGGCTTGTCTTTGACGGACATGGAGGCCAAGGCCAACATGGCCACCAAGCCCCCTTCACCGTTGTTGTCGGCACGCAGCACCAAGGCCACGTACTTCACCGAGACAATGGTGGTGAGCGTCCAAAAAAAGATGGACAAGATGCCATACACGTTGTCTGGGGTGAACTCGACATGGCCGGAGCCAAACACCTCTTTCATGGCATACAGCACGCTGGTGCCGATGTCGCCATACACGACGCCAATGGCGCCCAAAGTCAAGGCCGCCAGTGAAGACTTGGCTTGTTGTTCCATCGTGATCTACCTCAATCGTAATTTTCAGCTTCAGGGTCGGTAGCTTCAAGCTCATAGCTCGCCGCCAACATGGCCAAGCGGCCAATCACCCCATACATATAGAAACGGTTCGGGGTGCTGGCCCCGGGCTTGACCCCTGGTTGAGGGGTGTGCGCACTTTGCTCAAACGCCAAGGGTATAAAACTGGCACCTGGCGCATTCAGGTTTTCGTCAATGCCACGGTCGGCATGCACGCGGTAGAAGCCACCCACCACATAGCGGTCCATCATGTAAACCACGGGTTCGGCCACCGCGTCATTCAAGCGTTCGTGCGTGAGCACGCCTTCTTGGATGATGACTTGGTTGAGCGCCTGTCCATCTTTGACAACACTCATTTTGTTACGTGTTCTACGGTTCAGGGCATCGAGGTCTTTGACATCACGCACCGTCATGATGCCCATGCCATAGGTGCCGTTGTCTGCTTTCACAATGACAAACGGTTTTTATTGAATGCCGTACTCTTTGTATTTGCGCTTGATCTTGGTGAGCAGTGCATCCACGTTGGTCTGTAGACACTCCATGCCGGTGCCTTCAGCAAAGTTGACTTCGCCACATTGGTTGAACATCGGATTGATCAACCAAGGATCAATGCCCAGCAACTTGCCAAAGCGTTTGGCCACCTCCTCGTAACACTCGAAGTGCTTGCTCTTGCGACGCACGCTCCAACCGGCATGCAGCGGGGGCAACAGGTATTGCTCGTGCAAATCTTCCAAGATGCCGGGGATGCCTGCGCTCAAGTCGTTGTTGAGCAAGATGGTGCAGGGGTCGAAGTCTTTCAGACCGATGCGATGCTTGCTTCGAATCACTGGTTCCAAGGTGACTTGGTCACCATTGGGCAAGTCAATGGTCGTGTTTTCTTTGATCTCAGGATTGATCGAGCCGATGCGCACGTTCAAGCCCGCC
>CAIMWY010000383.1 GCA_903845315.1 uncultured Burkholderiales bacterium | reverse complement strand
GGCGCGTTGTTCAAGTTGGGAGGCGAGGGTGGACAGGGCAATAGAGGTCAAGCGGAACGGTACACATCAGAGGGGATGGGTGAATATACCGTTTACTTGAAGCCGACGCGGTCCAACATCTGCTGGACCTTGATTTGGTTCATACCCACGGCACTGATGGGCACCAATTCGCTTTTGAAGTTGCCACCCGTCATGGCCTGAAGCGCGGGGTTGTCAAGCTTCAAGCCTTTGACCACCGGCCATTCGGTGTTGCCGTTGGCGAAATGGTTTTGCGCCGCTGGGCTGACCAGGTATTCCAAAAACTTCACGGCATTGGCTTGGTTCTTGGAATAACGCGCCACCGCACCGCCCGCCACATTCACATGTGTGCCCCAGCTTTGTTGATTGGGAAACACCACGCCGACACGTTCGCCAACCGCTTTCTCGGCAGGGTTGTTGGAGCGCATCAAGCGCGCCAAGTAATAGGTGTTGGTCAGTGCCGCACCACATTCGCCGCTGGCCACCGCTTTGATTTGGTCGGTGTCGCCGCCTTGCGGTGAGCGGGCCATGTTGGCCACCAAGCCCTTGAGCCAGGCTTCAGTTTGTGCGGGACCGAGGTGCTCCGTCATGGCGCCAAACAAGCTCAGGTTGTAGGGGTGTGAGCCGGAGCGCACGCAAAAGCGTCCCTTGTTGACCGGGGCCGCCAGCTTTTCGTAAGTGTCGACATCTTGTTTGTTGACTTTGAACTTGTCATACACCACCACGCGTGCGCGTGTCGACAAGCCAAACCAGGCAATGCCACCCTCGTCGCTTGGCTTGGCGTGCAGTTGTGCAGGAACCGCTGTTTCCAGCACTTTGGAGCGTACAGGCAAGAACAGGCCATCGACTTCGCCCCGCCACAAGCGCGCAGCGTCGACCAGCAAGATCACATCTGCAGGTGAGGCACCGCCTTCGGCCTTGAGGCGCGTCACGATACCGGCATCATCAGAGTCGACACGGTTGATCTTGATGCCGGTGGCTTTGGTGAAGTCGGCGTACAGCGCTTCATCGGTGGGGTAATGGCGGGCGGAATAGAGGTTGATCACCTGCTCTTGCGCGTGCGATGGACTTCCTACGAAGCTCAAACTTGCCAAGGACAAAACGGTTAGTAGGCGGCGCATGAAATGGACTCCAAAATTCAGGGCAGTTTAAAATAAACGCGAATCATTCTTAATTGTGACGGTTTCTTGATCGGCAATGTGGCGCCAACTTGTCCATCTCGCTTACTGGCGGCGCAAGGTGCGGCTGAGCAAGATCACGGGCAACAAGCCCACCAGCACCAAGGCCAAAGAGGGCAAGGCGGCTTCGCCCAGACGTTCGTCACGTGCCAGCTGATAGGCCATGACGGCCAGGGTGTCGGTGTTGAAGGGGCGCAGGACCAAGGTAGCCGGCAGTTCTTTCATCACGTCGACCAGCACCAGCAAAGCAGCCGCAGCGGCAGGCTTGCGCAGCATGGGCCAATGCACACGTGCGACCAAACGCAAGCCAGACACGCCCAGCATTCTTGCGCTGTCGTCAAGGCTGGGGGGCAAGCGGCTGTAGCCACTTTGAATCGATTGCAAAGCAACGGCAACAAAGCGTACCAAGTAGGCCCAAATCAAGCCAAGCACTGTCGCTGTCAGCCAAAAGCCAATGCCCGTATTAGGCCAATTGGCTTGTAACCAAGATAAGGGCAGCAGCAAGCCCACCACGATCACGGCACCCGGGACGGCATAGCCCAGGCCGACCAAGCGCATGAGTTGACGAGAGAGCCAACCGGGATGCAACCGAGCTTGAGAGGCCAGCAGCAAAGCGCATAGGACTGCAAAAAATGCGGTGACCAGCCCCAGCGACAGGCTGGTCGTTGCCCAATGTCCAAACCGTGACCACGGCAAGTCAGACCAAGCAACATCCAGCAACAAGGCGCGCAGCATGAAGGTGACGGGAAAGACAAAGCCAAACAGAACGGGCAGAACACACAGGATGAACGCGAGGGCGCCAGAAAGGCCATACAAGCGATGGGGTAGCGATTCGGTGCCGTGCTGGCCTGCGCGCGTGCTGGAAAACCGTAAACGCGCTTGCGCTTTTTGCTCCACCCCAATGACCCCAAGCACGACAAGCAATAAACAAGTGGCCAGTTGCGCAGCGGCGATTCGGTTGTCCATCACCAACCAGGCTTTGTAGATACCGGCGGTAAAGGTTTGTATGCCAAAGTAGCTTGATACCCCAAAGTCCGCCAAGGTCTCCATCAACGCCAAAGCGGTGCCAGCTGCAATGGCGGGGCGCGCCAAGGGCAGGGCCACCCGCACGATGCGCCGTGGCAAAGGGGCGCCCAGCAGACGGGCGGCTTCCATCAGGTGGTTGGCTCGCTCAGACAAAGCGGTGCGCGCCAACAAATACACATAGGGGTAGAGCGCCAGGGTGAACACACAGGCTGCGCCACCGACATTGCGCACCTCGGGTAAAACCCGGCCTTCTAAATTCAAAGCGGCACGCATCCAAGTTTGTAGTGGGCCGCTGAACTGCAAAAAGTCGGTGTAGGCATAGGCCACCACGTAAGCAGGCATGGCCAGTGGCAACAACAACGCCCACTCCATGGTGCGGCGACCCGGAAAATCAAACAAGGACACGGCAGCAGCCGACACTGTACCCATGCTGATCACGCCCACACTCACCAGTGCGCACAGCAAGAGGGTGGTGCCCAAGTAGTCGGGTAAGACCGTGTGCGCCATCTCGGTCAAGATGTTGAGCGAAACTGGGTCAGCCTGTAACCAAGAGAACAGCACGGTGAGCACAGGCCAGGAGAGCAAGACTGCAAAAAGCAGCGTGAAAAAACTTACAAAGAGATGGGCACGAAAAACCATGCGACATTGTAGGTAGCCGCTTTGTGGCGAGGACCATGCGCGCAAAGAAGCGCTCTCTACAATGACGCCATGTTTCTTGATCTAGCGAGCCTCCAAGTGCAGTACCCAGACCGCTCCCACCCCTCGGTGGATGCAGTCAACTTACGCTTGCGAGCCGGCGAGGTGGGGGTGTTGATTGGCCCTTCGGGCTGCGGCAAAACCACTTTGTTGCGGGCGGTGGCGGGCTTAGAGCCAGTTACGGCAGGGGAAATACGGTTGGCTGGCAATTTGGTGAGCAGCACCAGCACGCGGGTGCTCCCCGAAGCACGCCGAATCGGCATGGTGTTTCAAGACTACGCCTTGTTCCCCCACTTGACCGTGCAAGACAATGTGCGTTTTGGCTTGCATCAACAGACACGCAAGCAGCAGACCCACCGGGTCAAGGAAGTGCTGGCGTGGGTGGGTTTGGCAACAAGTGCTCAGCGATATCCGCATGAGCTGTCAGGGGGTCAACAGCAACGCGTTGCCTTGGCACGTGCCCTGGCGCCTGCACCACAGCTTCTTCTGTTGGACGAGCCGTTTTCGAATTTGGATGTCGAATTGCGCGAGCGATTGGCGTTGGAGGTGCGTGGCATTTTGAAGCAGGCCAACACCACCGCTTTGTTTGTGACGCATGACCAAATGGAAGCGTTTGCGATAGGGGACGTGATCGGGGTTATGTCCGAAGGGCGCTTGCACCAATGGGACGATGCCTACACCCTTTACCACCGCCCTGCCACGCGTTTTGTGGCCGATTTCATCGGGCATGGCGTCTTCACCAAGGCCACGCTGCGCGAGGTAAATAACCAAATCATTGTCAGCACGCCAGTGGGTGAATTGACCGATGTGGCGGAATGTCCCTTGCCTTGTGCCTTCGCTGCAGGTGAATGCGATGTGTTGCTGCGTGCCGATGACATCGTGCACGATGACGATGCGCCCGTGAAGGCTGAGATCATGCGTAAGTCGTTTCGGGGCTCGGAGTTTTTGTACACCTTGCGTCTCAAAACCGGGGAGACCGTTATGGCCCATGTGCCCAGTCATCATGACCACACAGTAGGCGAGTGGATTGGCATCCGTGCCCAGGTTGACCATGTGGTGACCTTTAACCGTGGCTGTCCTGTCAACCAAAACGAACTCTGTAGCATGCCGTGTGCTGCGCACAGCGCCAGCACGGCAAAGACAACCCATCTCCTTCATCAACTGGAAACGCCATGTCCTTGACGCTTTATTTCGCCCCAGGCGCTTGCTCGTTTGTGCCCCATTGCCTGCTGCAAGCCAGCGGCGCCGAGTTTGACCACCGCATGGTCAAGCTCCACAAAGGCGAACAAAACGAAGCCACCTACCAAAGCATCAACCCAAGAGGACAAGTGCCTGTTTTGGTGGATGGCGGGGAAGTGGTCACGCAAATCCCTGCGATTTGTTTGTACTTGGATGAAAAGTATTCAGACGCTGGATTTTTGCCCAAGGCAGGCATTGCGCGTGCCAAAGCGCTGGAAACGTTGATGTGGATGAACAACACCGTGCACCCTACTTTCACCCATGTGTTCATGCCCGAAAAGTTCAGCAAAAATCCGGAGGTTCAAGCCGACATCAAAGCACATGCGGTGTCCACCTACCGCGCTTTGATGCTGGAGTTGCAAAGCGTGCGGGTGGCCGCTTTGAAGCAAGGTCACGATTGGATAGGGGGGGCGCACTTTGGCCCGCTCGATGTCTATGCCCTGACGCTTCTCCGCTGGGGCACGATCGCCGGCATTGACCCTGAAGACCTACCCGACCTGTGGGCCTTTGTGCAACGCGTTGCACAGCATCCACCGGTTCAGCAGGTGATAGAACGCGAGCGCTTGCAGCTCAATTTGTTCAAGCGTTAAAGCGCACCGTAAAGCGCGCACCCGGCAGCGGCTTGCCGGGGAAGACGTCTTCCAAGGTAACGGTAGCGGCGTGTTGCTGTGCAATTTCCACGACGATGGGCAAACCAAGGCCCGAGCCATCGGCTTCGGTGCCCAAGGCCCGGTAAAAAGGTTGAAACACCAATTCGCGTTCGGTTTCTGGAATGCCTGGGCCTGAGTCCTCGACCTGCAGCACCACCACTTTGCCAATGCGGTCAGCCAGAATTCGCACGGTCACCATACCGGGCGCATGAGGGCTCGATGGCGTGTAGTTGATGGCGTTGTCCACTAAGTTGCGAATCATCTCTTTGAGCAAGGTGGCGTTTCCGTTGAGCAGTACGCCAGGGCTACTGAGCGCGACCCCTTCATAGCCTAGGTCGATGTGTCGATCCATGGCGCGTGGCAACGAGTCTTGAATCACATCGCGGGCTAGTTCAACCAAGTCGCAGGGCGCACGTGTGATGTGGGTGCTGCCACTCTCGGCGCGCGCCAAAGATAACAGTTGGTTCACGGTGTGGGTGGCGCGAATGCTGGCGCGACCAATCAAATGCAAAGACTGTTTCAACTCCTCGGCGCTGGCACTTTCACGTTGCGCCAAATCGGCCTGCATGCGCAATCCGGCCAGAGGGGTCTTGAGTTGGTGTGCGGCATCGGCCAAAAAACGCTTTTGGGTGGCGATGGACTCTTTCAAGCGGGTGAGCAAATCATTGATCGAAGCAACCAGGGGGGCCACCTCCAAGGGTACGCTGTACTCGTCCAAGGGACTCAAATCGTCCGGCTTACGACGACGAATCCGCTCTTGCAGCAAGCTCAGTGGCTTGATGCCACGCGCCAAGGCCAGCCAAACCAACAACACCGCCAGCGGCAAAATGACAAATTGCGGCAACATCACACCTTTGATAATTTCGGTGGCCAGTACCGAGCGTTTTTCTAACGTTTCGCCCACTTGCACCAACACAGGTTTGGCGCCCGGCAGGTCAAGTTTGACCCAGGTGTAGGCCACGCGTACATCGTTGCCACGCATCTCGTCGTCTCGCATATGAACTTCACCCGCTGATGCGAATTCATCATCGTGTGGGAGCGGAAAGTCGCGTTCCCCGCTGACAAATTCGCCGCGTGTGCCAAGTACTTGGTAGTAAATCAAATCGGCCTCGTCGGCGCGCAAAATTTCACGCGCAGGCAAGGGCAGATTGAATGACATGCGTTGTTGGTCGGTTTTGACCAATTGCGCCAAAGCTAAAACGTTGTATTCCAGCCCACGGTCAAAAGGGCGACCGGCAATGTTTTGGGCCACCAACCATGTCAGAGCCAAGCTGACGGGCCAGAGCAACAACAAAGGGGTCAGCATCCAGTCCAAGATTTCGCCAAACAGCGAATGCTGCTCGCGCTGGAAAAGCTTGACCATGGCAGCGTGGACTCAGGGTGATTAGCCCGGAATCTTCTCCAAGCAATAGCCCAATCCACGCACGGTGGCGATGCGAATCGGGCCTTTTTCTATCTTCTTGCGCAAGCGGTGGATGTACACCTCAATGGCGTTGTTGCTCACCTCTTCGCCCCATTCGCACAAGCGCTCCACCAACTGGTCTTTGCTGACCAAGCGGCCAGTGCGTTGCAACAGCACTTCGAGCAAACCGAGTTCGCGTGCGGACAACTCGACCATCTTGCCGTCGATGGTGGCCACGCGCCCGGTTTGGTCGTACACCAAGGGGCCGTGTTTGATCGACGAAGTGGTGCCACCCATGCCACGGCGCGTGAGGGCGCGTACGCGGGCTTCAAGCTCTTGCAAGCTAAAGGGCTTGGCCATGTAGTCGTCGGCACCGTAGTCCAAGCCTTTGACGCGTTCTTCGACGCTGTCGGCGGCCGTCAAGATCAGCACAGGCATGGACGATCCGCGCGAGCGCAAGCGCTTGAGCACTTCGAGCCCGTGCATTTTGGGCAAGCCCAAATCCAAGATGAGCAAATCAAATTCATCGGTCGTCATCAGCGCCGCATCGGCCTCGGTGCCACTGGCTACATGGTCGGCGGCAGCGCCTGAGGCGCGCAGTGTGCGCAACAGGCCATCAGCCAATACCAAGTCATCTTCGGCAATCAGAATGCGCATGTTTGTCTCCTGCGGGTTGGGCTTTGTTGAGCCAATTTATGCGCCCGATTCTAGGTCGGTGTACGAACCCGCATAGGCCTCTAACCCTAAGCTGACGACGGTGGCCACTTCGGCGCCCACTTCTTGGCGAAACTCGGCTTCGGCCTGAGCCACGGCGCGTTCGAAAGCGCGCAACCACGCCAAGCCGGTGTCGGTGAAGACGATACGTCGTGCCCTTGCGTCGCTAGGGTCGGCTGTGCGTAAGACCAAGCCCCAGGCTTCGCACTGCGTGACCAAGTCACCCATGGCTTGCTTGCTCATGCCTGCGCTGTGTGCCAACTCGCTCAAACGCGAGCCCTGCAAGCTCAAATGGCGGGTGATGTGGATGTGCGCTGCGCTCACCTGTGCACGCGCAGCCAAGTTGGAAAGTGCCAAGGGCACCTCGTCGTTGTGCGCCATCAAATGCAGCACGCGCGCGTCGAATCGGCGCATGGCGTGCCCGAGCAAGCGCCCGAGATGCAACTGTCGCCAGTCTTGTGTCGTGCTTGAAAAAACAGGTCGTTTGGCCATGCGGCAAATGGTAAGGCAAACTGACCAAAAAAAGTGTTTACATGTTTTGACTTTGCGGTAAAGTACTGGTCAAGCATCCAGCTGTTGATGAACACAGTGGCTGGAATATCTGGTAAGTCCTTGAATTGATGGAGATTTTTATGAATGCCAAAAACCCAGTCGCCGATGGCGAAAAAGCCAAAGCCCTCCAAGTCGCCCTGGCCCAAATCGAAAAGCAATTCGGCAAGGGCACCATCATGCGCTTGGGCGAAGGCGAGGTGATCGATGACATCCAAGTGGTGTCCACCGGCTCTTTGGGCTTGGACATTGCGTTGGGCGTAGGCGGCTTGCCGCGCGGTCGTGTGATCGAAATTTATGGCCCTGAGTCATCGGGCAAAACCACGCTGACTTTGCAAGTCATTGCCGAAATGCAAAAGCAGGCCGGTACTTGCGCATTTGTGGATGCTGAGCATGCCTTGGACGTGCAGTACGCCCAAAAGCTGGGTGTGAACTTGCAAGAGTTGTTGATCAGCCAGCCTGACACGGG
>CAIMWY010000382.1 GCA_903845315.1 uncultured Burkholderiales bacterium | reverse complement strand
TCCCATCAACCCAGCCACCACAAGATCAAAACACCGGTGAGCACACAGGCCAAACCAAAAAATCGGATTTGGCCATTGTGCAAACTCAGGATTTGCATCATTTTGTTGCGCCACCCTTCGGGCGACACAAAAGGCATCACACCTTCAAACACCAGCATCAGGCCAAAGGCCGTCCACAGCACATCGCTGCCCAAGTCCATGCCAATAGCCTATTATTTTTTAGCGGGTGCAGCCGTGGCGCCGCCACTGCCACGAAAGGCTTTGAAGAAGTCACTCGATGGATCAATCACCATGACGTCGCTCTTCTTGCTGAATGTGGTTTTGTAGGCTTCTAGGCTGCGGTAAAACTGAGCAAACTGCGCATCGCGGCCAAACGACTCGGCATAAATTTGTGCCGCTTGGGCATCGCCCTCGCCTTTGATTTTTTGGGCTTCGCGGTAGGCGTTGGCCACGGTGACTTCACGTTGACGGTCGGCATCGGCGCGGATTTTTTCGCCTTCGGCTGCACCTGTTGAGCGCAACTCGTTAGCCACGCGCTTACGCTCAGCCTCCATGCGGCGATAGACCGACTCGGTGATGGCATCCACGTAGTCTGCCCGGGTGATGCGCACATCCACCACGTCCACACCCCAAGGCTTGGCCCCTTTGACAGCGACCAGCACTTCGCGTTTGACGTCTTCCAGCAAAGCTTCACGCTTGAGCGACAACAGTTCTTTCACCGTGCGCTTGTTGATTTCTTCTTGAAATGCGTTGCGCACCACGCGAGCGAGTTGAATTGAGCCAGCAGTTTCATCTAGCCCGACATTGCGGATGTATTGCGACGGGTCGGTGATGCGCCAACGGGCGTACCAGTCGATGACCACGCGTTGCTTTTCAGCAGTCAGCATGGGTTCGGTGTCGGCGTTGTCCAGGGTGAGCAAACGCTTGTCGATGTAGGTGACGTTTTGAAACGGCGGGGGTAGCTTGACATTAAGTCCAGGCTCGGTGATCACGTCTTTGATCTGACCCAAGGAATACACCACACCAAATTGACGCTGATCGACCACAAACAACATCGAGCTGATGACGGCCAATCCGACCAAGGTGGATGAAATATAAAAACCAATTTTGCTGTTCATGTTCTTGCTCCCTGATCAACGGCCATCACGGTCACGGGTGCGACCATCGCGGGCACGCACATCGGCATTGGCCGCAGCACCTGCATTGGGCGTCATAGGGCTGTTGTTCTCGTTGGCAGCAGGTGCCGTAGGCGCAGAACCTTGCGAGGCTTGCTGAATGATTTTGTCGAGTGGTAAATACAGCAAGTTGGACCCCTCCTTGGAATCGACCAAGACCTTGGTGACGTTGCTATAAATTTGCTGCATGGTGTCGATGTACAAGCGGTCGCGAGTGACCTGCGGTGCTTTTTGGTATTCGGCATAGAGCGACTTGAAGCGTTGCGCATCGCCTTGGGCTTGCGCCACGATGCGCGCCTTATAGCCATCGGCTTCTTGATTCAGGCGTGAGGCAGCACCCACCGCACGTGGTACGACGTCGTTGGCATAGGCCTCGGCTTCGTTCTTGGCGCGTTCACGTTCTTGACCGGCTTTGAGCACATCGTCGAAAGCAGCCTGCACTTGCTCGGGAGGACGCACACCACCTTGTTGCAAGTTGATGCCAACCACTTCGATGCCAACCTTGTAATGGTCCAAAATTTGTTGCATCAAGGTGCGAATGCGTGGACCAATTTGGTCGCGCTCCTCGGACATGGCCGAGTCCATCTTCATCTTGCCCACCACTTCGCGCACGGCTGTTTCGGCGGCTTGCACCACGGTGTCGGTGGGGTTCTTGGTTTCAAACAAATAAGCACGTGCATCCGTCAAACGGTATTGCACGGCGAACTTAATTTCCAAAATATTCTCATCTTCGGTCAGCATGGCCGACTCGCGTAAGCCGGTTGACTTGATGATGTTGTCGCGACCCACATCGACTGAGCGAATTTGTGTCACAAACACCAGTTCATGGCGCTGGAAGGGATAAGGCAAGCGCCAATTGAAACCAGCCCCCACCGTTGATTTGTAACGACCAAACTGGGTGATCACAGCTTGTTGGCCTTCTTGCACAATGAAAAACCCGGTGCAAAGCCAAATTGTTACCAACACGGCCAAGATCACTCCCAAACTGACACGCGCACCTGGAAATCCGGGACCAGCGGGTGTTCCGCCAGATGGAGGCTCGGAGCCTCCTTTGCGTCGACCAAACAAGCCAGACAGTTTGCGGTTGAAGTCGCGCCACAACTCGTCCAAATCGGGTGGGCCACCCGTATTGGATGGACGCGATGGAGGGGTGGGTGGACTTGCTGGTGCGGGCTTGTCTTCAGGCTCGCCATGGCCTGTGCCATTGGCATTGGCGCTGTGATCTGGGTTGTCGCGTCCCCAGCGGCCATCGTTGAGGTTAAACATGCCGCGCAGGCGTGCCAGCCAAGATGAGGGGCGTTCAGCGTTGGAGTTGGAGTTCATGCGGATGGTCGTTTTTTCTCTGAAGACTCGATTGTGCCTAATTGCAAACGGATTCAATCTAAAACCGGGGCTGAAGTCAGGTCATCGGGCAAGTTGCTCATGGCCTCGTGGGCCAGGAACTCGCGCAAGGCTGGCAGACCTTCCCCGGTCTTGGCGCTGACAAAAAAGCGTGGCACGGCTTGACCGTCCACCTCATACTGGTCGTGCAAGTACAAAGGTCGTGTGCCCTCGCTCATGGTGTCGAGTTTGTTGAACACCAAAACGTGGGGAACATCGGCTGCGCCAATGTCGGACAACACTTTGTAAACCTCGTCCATTTGTTCTGGGAAATTTGGGTTTGAGGCATCCACCACATGCATCAATAAGTTGGCGTCAGCGGCCTCTTGCAGTGTGGCCTGAAATGCGTCGATCAAACCGTGCGGCAAATCACGAATGAAGCCCACGGTGTCAGACAACGACACCGAACGCCCTCTGCCTTGCTTGTCGCCCAAATAGAGCTGCCGTGTGGTGGTGTCGAGCGTGGCAAACAATTGGTCCGCCGCATAGGCCCGCGCCTTGACCAAGGCGTTGAACAAGGTAGATTTACCTGCGTTGGTATAACCCACCAAAGAAATGGTGAAGGCATCGCGGCGTTGGCGTTGACGACGCTGGGTGCTACGCTGGCGTTTGACTTTTTCCAAGCGTTCGCGGGTCCGTTTGATGGACTCGCTGATCATGCGGCGGTCCAACTCGATCTGACTTTCGCCCGGGCCACCACGCATGCCAATGCCACCGCTTTGTCGCTCCAAGTGTGACCAGCGTCGCACCAAGCGTGTGCTGAGGTATTGCAGTTTGGCCAACTCCACCTGCAACTTGCCTTCGTGGCTGCGCGCGCGTTGGGCAAAAATTTCCAAAATCAACAAGGTGCGGTCATTCACTGCCATCCCCATGTGGCGCTCTAAGTTGCGCTGTTGGGCCGGGCTCAAAGACTGGTCGAACAAAATTTCGGTAGCACCATGCAACAGGGCGAGCTCTTTAATTTCGTCGGCCTTGCCACTGCCTACAAACAAAGCGGCATCAGGCGCCTTGCGCTTGCAGGTGATGCGCGCCAAAGGCCGCAGGCCAGCGGTTTGTGCCAACAACCCCAGTTCTTCGAGCTCACCGTCAAAATGCGGCAAACCAAAATCTACGCCAACCAAGATGGTGGGCGCGTCTGTTGTGTGGCTGGAGTCTGTCAAAAGGTCAATCGAGGAGGGCAAAAAAGAGCATAAAAAAAGGGCTGTCAAAGCCCTTTTTCAGAGCGTACCGAATCAGACTTCAGGGGAACTGCCTGTGCCGTCGGTCGCATTGAAGTTGACAGCACGTCCTGGCACGATGGTCGAAATGGCGTGTTTGTAAACCATTTGAGTTACCGTATTTCTCAATAAGACGACATATTGATCAAAAGATTCGATCTGTCCTTGCAGTTTGATGCCGTTGACCAAGTAGATGGAGACTGGCACATGTTCGCGGCGCAATATGTTGAGGAAAGGATCTTGCAACAGTTGGCCTTTGTTTTTTGAATTGTCGGTGTTCATGTTCACGATATTCTCCGTGTTTCAGTGTTTAAGAAAGAACGCTTACCTTACCACAGCAGTGGGACGCCTTCGCGACTCAGTCGTCCTTGTCCTTGTAAGGATTGGTCGAAGTGCGCATTTGAATTCGCAAAGGCGTGCCCTCCAGTGAAAACGCCTTGCGAAAACGGCCTTCTAAAAAGCGTTTGTAGGTTTCGGTGACGTGTTCGAGGGAATTGCCGTGAATCACGATCACAGGCGGATTCATACCACCTTGGTGGGCGTAGCGCATTTTGGGGCGGAACATGCCGGCGCGCTGTGGGCTTTGAAATTGCACCGCTTCGAGAAGTAGGCGCGTGAGTACCGGTGTCGACATCTTGCACATGGCCGCACGGTGGGCTTGTGCAATCGCTCCCCACAAAGGCCCCAAACCTTGGCGCTTTTTGGCCGAAATGAAATGCAAAGCAGCGAATTTCAAAAAAGGCAACCGCGTTTCGATGGATCGATGCAGCATTTCGCGCTGGTAGGCATCGACGGCATCCCATTTATTGACCGCCAACACCACGGCCCGGCCACTTTCCAAGATATAGCCCGCAATGTGCGCGTCTTGATCGGTCACACCTTGGGTGGCATCGAGCAAGAGCAAGACCACATTGGCCGACTCGATGGCTTGCAAGGTTTTGACGACCGAAAACTTTTCAATGGCTTCAAACACTTTGCCTTTGCGGCGCAAACCGGCCGTGTCGATCAATTCAAACTTTTGGCCATCCCGCTCAAAGGGCACGCTGATGGCATCGCGCGTGGTGCCCGGCAAATCAAACGCCACCAAACGCTCTTCGCCCAACCACGTGTTGATCAAGGTCGACTTACCCACATTGGGTCGTCCAGCCACCGCCAATTTGATGGTGCCATCGTCCACAGGTTCCGCGTCTTCGTCCACCTCGGGCAAATTCAGCGGTGCCAGCGCCATCTCAATCATCGAACGAATGCCTTGGCCATGCGCAGCCGACACGGGCAACACCTCACCCAAACCCAACTCATAAAACTCCACCAGTTGCATGCCTTCTTGCATGCCCTCGGCTTTGTTGGCCACTAGCAAGCAGGGCTTGCCTAAGCGGCGCAGGTAGTTGGCAATGTCGTGGTCTTGAGCAGAAATTCCGCCACGGGCATCCACGACAAACACCACCACGTCGGCCTCAGCCACCGCCTGTTGAGTTTGACGTGCCATTTCCTTGTAAATGCCGTCGGTAGCATCGGGCTCAAAGCCTCCAGTGTCGATGACGATGAACTCAAGCTTGCCAAATTTCGCATTGCCATAGTGGCGATCTCGGGTGAGGCCGGCATAGTCGGCCACGATCGCATCACGCGATTTGGTCAAACGATTGAACAACGTGGACTTGCCAACGTTGGGACGGCCCACCAGGGCCAAAACGGGTTTCAATAGATATTCCTTAACGGCCTGCGATCACGGGATTTGCAAGCCCATCACGCGGCCTTCGCGTGTGACCAACACATAGTGCGGTCCGGCTTGAACAGGGGCAGATGCCAATTCACTGCCATCGAGTTTGACGCGGTTGAGCAAGGCGCCGTCGGCCAGTGACAGCAGATACAACCATCCTCCGTTGTCTGCCAACAAAATGCCACGCTGGGTGACCAAGGGGGCGCTCAAGGCCCTGTACTTCAGGCGCTCGGTGTCCCACAAGCGCTCACCGTTGCTGCGGTTCCAGGCTTGAACCACACCATTGGACAAGGCCGCTATCAGTTGTGTTTCGTTGCCGCTGACACCGCGCTCGCCGTTGGACGCACGTGTCCAAACGCTTTGACCACGCTCGGCATTGACACAACCGATTTGCGACTGGAATGCGCGCGCGCACACCACATCCGCATTGCGGTCTGCGGGGCCCACCAAATCGACCAAACGCTCCATGTCGTTGGTGCCACGCGGTGTGGCAATCGCTGACTCCCAGCGAACAAGGCCGTTGATGGGGTCAAGTCCGGTCAAGCGCCCGGACAGGCCCACCACCAAGGTGTTTTTAAACGGCAAGATGACGCCAGCTTGTTTGAGCACAAGGGGTTCGCCAGGGCGCTGTTGTGTCCACAATTTGGCACCGCTGACACCGTCAAAGGCCAAGACCGATCGATCAGCCATCAACACAAACACGCGTCCGCCCGCCACCAAAGGGGCTGTGAATGATTGGGCTGAGAGGGTCTGGCGCCATAGCACTTTGCCATCTTGAAGCACCACCAACTGGTTGTCCCGTGTCACTAGGGCCACCTGCTGTCCATCGCTGCCGACACCCGCTGCGATGGCTTGGTTCAAGTTGAGTCGCCAAATGTCTTGACCGGTTTGAGCAGACAACACGGCGACCATGCCTTGACTGCTGGCCAGTGCCACACGGTCACCACGCGCAGAGACCACCAAGGGAAAATCTACTGCACCTATTTGCGTAGACCAACGGGTTTGAATATCTTGCAGGACAGGCACACTGGAGATGTCCTCAGGCTTAGGACGCGAGGTTCCCGAACAAGCCATCAAGCCTGCACAGAGGCCGATCATGGCCAGCTTGGAGATCACAGACCAGAAGGTGGTGTTCACTTGGTAGCCTCCTTTGCAGCCGTATCTTCTGGATCGGCGCCCAAAGCCGCCAGCTTCACCGCAACCAAACGGCGGTACTCAGCATTTGCGTCAAATCCTTTCCAGGCTGTCTGGTAATTTTTGATGGCTTGTGCCGTCTTGTTTTCAAGCAGATCAATATCTCCCAAACGATCGGCTAACAGAGGCTCAAATGACACGGGCACTTTGGTACTGAGTTGTTGGCGCGCAGCGTCGAAGTTTTTTTCTTCGATCAACAGTGCCGACAAGCGCAAACGCGCCAAGGCTCGATAGCCCTCATCCCCAGAGGTGTCAATCACCCAAGCCAGCTGCTTGCGAGCGTCGGCTGGACGCGCTTTGTCTTGGTAAATGCGCGCGGCGAGCAAGGCTGCTTGTTGTGCATAGCTGGTGCTGGCAAATTTGTCTTTGATGTCGGCCACCGAGCGATCCAGCAAAGCCATGTCGGCACTGAGTGCTGCCCGCTCCACCGTGTCGTACAAAGCGGCTGACTGAGCCGACTGCTTGGCTGACCACGACTGCCAGCCCATCCATGCGGCATAGCTGCCAAATACGGCAATCAGCACCCAAGTGATCAGATCGCCCCAGCGCTTCCAGAAGTGCTTGAGTTCATCGAGTTGTTCTTGTTCTTCGAGGTCGAGGTGAGAGGCCATGGTGGTGAATGCTTGCAAAAAGTTAAACGATTGTAGGCCCGCGTCCGCTTAGATCAGGCGCTGCTTCACGGCGTGGACCACATCGGTCAAGGCAACGGTGGCTTGCGCTCCTGCGCCGTCACGCAAAGACTTGATCGTGACTTCGCCACGCGCCAATTCATCACTGCCAAAAATCAATGCCAACCGAGCGCCGCTGGCGTCAGCCTTCTTGAATTGCGACTTCATGCTGCCCATGCCCTCACCCGCTCCGGCGTGCATTTGCGCCGACAGGCCCAGGCCGCGCAAGGTTTTCAGGGTGGCAAACACCACGGGCAAGGCCGAGGCGTCGGGGACGATGGCGTACACATCCGGGCCCACTGCGTCCGGCAAGGTACCTTGCTCCTTGAGCAACTCCAACACACGCTCAACGCCAAGGGCCCAACCCACAGCAGGCGCGGGTTTGCCGCCGACTTGTTCGATCAGGTAGTCGTAACGTCCCCCACCACAAATGGTGCCTTGTGATCCCAAACGGTCGGTCACAAACTCAAACACGGTGAGGTTGTAGTAGTCCATGCCGCGCACCAAACGCGGGTTGATGCGGTAGCTCACGCCGCTGGCATCCAAGATGGCGCGCACCGCATGGAAGTGGTCCAGCGAGGCTTCGCCCAAAAAGTCAATCAGCTTGGGCGCGGCCTCCACCACCGCTTGCATGGCCGGGTTCTTGGTGTCCAAGATGCGCAACGGGTTGCTGTGCAAGCGCCGTTTGGCTTCTTCGTCCAGCACCTCCAAGTGCTGCTCCAAATGGGCAATCAAGGCGGCGCGATGAGCGGCACGCTCTGTCGGTTGCCCCAGGCTGTTGAGCTCCAAGCGCACGTCTTGCAATCCCAGCTCTTGCCACAAGGTGGCGGCCAGCAAAATCAATTCACCATCCACCTCGGCCCCTGGAAAACCAAGGGCTTCGGCGCCGATCTGGTGGAACTGTCGGTACCGGCCACGCTGGGGGCGTTCGTGGCGAAACATCGGCCCCATGTAATACAGACGCTTGCCACCGTCGTAGAGCATGTTGTGCTCCACCACCGCGCGCACCACACCGGCCGTGGCCTCAGGTCGGAGGGTGAGCTGCTCGCCATTCAAGCGGTCTTCAAAGGAGTACATCTCCTTTTCCACAATGTCAGTCACCTCACCCAGGCCACGCACAAACAAGGCCGTGGGCTCCACGATGGGCGTACGCAAGTTGCGGTAGGCATGGCGGACCATCAGACCACGCACTTTGTCTTCCAACCATTCCCAATGGGCAGAGGCTGGTGGCAGCAAATCGTTCATGCCTTTGACCGCAATCAAAGCTTGCTGCTTGGCCGGTTTGGCGACGGATGGTTGGGGTTTGTCGTTCTCTGAAGTCACAGTGTTTCCATGGCGCTTTGGTGTTCAACCAAAGCGTTTTTCGATATAGGTTTCAACAATTTGGTGGAACTCGCGGGCAATGTTGTCGCCGCGCAAAGTCATGGCCTTTTCGCCATCGATGAACACGGGGGCAGCGGGTGCCTCACCGCTGCCGGGCAAGCTGATGCCAATGTCGGCATGTTTGCTCTCGCCGGGTCCGTTGACGATGCATCCCATCACCGCCACCTTGAGGTTTTC
>CAIMWY010000381.1 GCA_903845315.1 uncultured Burkholderiales bacterium | reverse complement strand
GGGAGAGCTGGTGCGGCAGCCCTCAGGGGCAGGCCAATGAGGGCGGCTTGCCTCCCGGTGGCGTAGCGCTGTTGCAAGCGCTGCCAATAGCCGTCGGGCAGGTAGTCCAGCAGCAGGGGCAAGGCGGTTTCGGGGGTGACGATGAGGTCGGAGGTGTTGTCGATCAGGGCTTGGCGGTAGTCGCTCAGGGCCATCGAGACCCCGGGCCCGAATTTGAGGTCTTGCGGCACATTGCCTTGCAAAAGGGTAACGCTGAGACCTGGCTTGGTGGCTTGGGCTGGCATGCCCGCATGACGCAGTGGCGAGGCCACCCAGGTGAGGGCCAAAACGCACAAGCACAAGACGCCCATCCACTTGCTGGTGCTGGTGCTGGTGCTGGTGTTGGTGCTGGTGTTGGTGTTTGTGTTTGTGTAGCGGCGTTGCAGGCGCTGGCAAGCGGCGGCGGCGAGCATGGAAAACCAAGCGCTGATGGCGCTCAGGCCGTAAACGCCAACCCAAGGCGCCCATTCGCGCATGACGCTGTCGACATGGGCATAACCACCGGCGGCCCAAGGAAAGCCCGTCCATAAATTGCCGCGCGTCAACTCGGCCAAGAGCCACACGGCGGCAAATGCAAAAGCGCTCGTGATGGTGCTGACGCGCTTTGCGGATGAGGATGCTGTTGCTATGCCGTTGTTGTTGTCGTGACTGAAGCCGTTGACGGTGCTGTTGTTGCACGCCCTGTGATAGACCCAGCTGGCCAAGGCGTAGAAAAGCGCTAGGCCCGCGCCCAGTAAAAACACGGCCAGGCCGGCCAAGCCAGCGGGCATGCCGCCGTAGTCGTGCATAGAAATGTAGAGCCACCAAGTGCCCGCCACCAACCAGCCGGTGGCAAAGCACCAGCCACGCCAAAATGCTTGTTGCGCAGTGGTACTGCACCGAAGCAAGAAGGCAAAGCCTGTGAGGCTGAGCAGTTGCAGCACACCGGAGGGCTGGCCTTGAAAAGACCCTGCAACCGGCCACGCCATGGCGAGGGCTTGTGCCACACCCAGTGCGAGCAAGAGCACGGTGAGGCCCGCGCTGTGCAGACGGCGCACGCACAGCGGCGCTGGCTCAGGGCTAGGGGTTCGGCGCCTTGGTGCGTCCATGAGGCTGGTGGAGAACTGGATAGACCTTGAACCATTTGACCGCGCCAGCTTTGGTGAGCAATACCTGAAAGCGCAGGCCCATCCAGTCGAAGTGTTCGCCACGGCGCGGAACATGACCCATGGCGTGGGCGATGAAGCCGCCGATGGTGTCGAATTTGTTGTCTTCTGCGGCGTCTTCTTCTTGGCGTGTGGGTTCTAGTTCAAAGGCTTCCGTAACACGCTCGATGGCGGTGTCGCCGCTGACGCGGTAGGTGCGGTCCGCTAGGGCAAAGATGTCGCCAGCGTCTTCGGCTTGGTCGAACTCGTCTTCGATGTCACCCACGATTTGTTCCAGCACGTCTTCGATGGTGATGAGGCCAGCGATGCGACCAAATTCATCGACGACCAGGGCCATGTGGTTGCGGGTGTTACGAAATTCGCGCAGCAAGTCGTTGAGACTTTTGCTCTCGGGAACAAAAACAGGTGCTCGCAGCAGGGTGCGCACATTCAAGGTGGGAGAGCGCTGGAGTTTGAGCAGGTCTTTGGCGAGCAAGATGCCGACCATGTTGTCGCGCTCTTGTTCAAAAACAGGAAAGCGTGAGTGGCCGGTGTCGATGACGTGGTGCAAGGTGTCTTCGAGGGAGGCTTCGATGTCGATGACATCCATGCGCGGGGCGGCGACCATGACGTCACCCGCGGAGAGGTCGGCCATGCGTAAAACACCTTCGAGCATGGCACGGCTTTCGGCGCCGATGACGCGGTTGTCTTCGGCATCGGAGAAGGCGCCGAGCAGTTCTTCGCGCGAGTCGGGTCCAGGGTGGATGAATTCAATCAGGCGCTGCCAGTAACTTCGTTTGTCAGCTGGTTGGCTACCTCGGTAATGCGGGTCTGTCACTGTTGTGCGGCGAGCTGCCGCGAGAGTTTGTAAGGCTTTAGCATAGCCCAAGCGAATGGCAGCTTAGTTACTCGGCGGATTGGTGTCGACCATGACGAACGCCTTGTCGAATTTCTTGGACGTTGGAGAGGAAGCTCCAAAATTTTTGGGCGTCGGACTTGATGAGGTAGTTGGCCTTGGCGTATTGATCGATCATGAGCTCTGAAACGCGGCTGTCGAGATCTCGTTTGGGCAGGCTGAGGTAGGCCTCGGTTTCTGAGCCGTCACGCTCGACGGTGGCGCCGCTTTTTCGTGCGATGCGAATCATGGGTGCGTTTTCACTGAGGGCGTGGATGTAGATTTGCGAGACGTTCTCGTTGCGTGCATGGATGACGGCTCGTTCAAACAATCGCGCTCCGTAGCCGCGCCCACGGGCATAGGCCAAGACAGAGACACCAAATTCAGCGCTTGGTTTTGCGACTCCCTCCCCCCCCATCAATGCGAGGTGGGCCATGGCAACGATGTTGAGGTGACGGTTGAAGATGCCGTAGATTTCGTCGCGCTCAAAGAGCAGTCCTTCGCAGTAGCGTTTGATGTGTTCGTCGCCGGCGGCGTAACCAAACCGCAGATAACGGTCGTGCGGTGCCAGGGCCAGCAAGTGGGCCTTTATTTTAGGTAAGTGCTCTGTGGTGAGAGGGAAAATTGGGATGACGACGCCCTCTGTGTCGGGTTTAGCGTGTTGTGTAACGCCTGCGAAGCGCATCACGTTGCGTCCAGCTTCTGTGAGGGTCCTGATCAGAGTGTGTGCAATAGTCATGGGCACATTGTAAGGGTATTCCCTAGGTTTTCTTTTGCTGTTTGTTCGTCCGGCTTTGCCTAGGGTGTGTGATTGTGGGGTCAGCCCCAATGAGAGCGGCATGTTGTGGCCTGCACAATGCCTAGGTGAGGAGACCAGATATTTATGAATCAACCTTGGTTTGGCGCTTACCCCGAGGGGGTGGCGCACACGGTCCATCCAGAACAGTTTGCTTCAGTGGCACAGCTCCTGGAGGAGTCTTTTAAAAAGCATGCATCGTCTCGGTTTTCAGTATGTATGGACCGCTGGATGACGTATGGCGAGTTAGACCAAGCCTCCGCAGCGGTGGGGGCGTGGTTGCAATCGCGAGGGCTAAGCCCGGGTGCGCGGGTGGCGATCATGTTGCCCAATATTCCGCAGTTTGCGGTGGTGATGGCTGCCGTCTTGCGCGCAGGTTATGTGTGTGTGAATGTGAATCCGCTGTACACGGCACGTGAGTTGGCGCATCAGCTCAAGGACTCGGGGGCAAGCACGATTGTGATTTTGGAAAACTTCGCCCATACGCTTGAGGCGGTGATTGACGACACGCCGATTGAAACGGTGGTCGTTGCGGGGATGGGGGATATGTTGGGGTTTTGGTTTGGCCATTGGATTACGTTTGCTGTGCGGCATTTGGCAAGGATGGTGCCTGCTTTCAAGCTGCCTCGCATCACGCGTTCAGGTCAATTTCGGCATATCGTGTCCTTCAAGCAAGCGCTGCTTGAGGGGGGGCAGCGCACGCTCAAGGCAAGTGGGCGCCGCTTAGATTCGACTGCATTTTTGCAATACACGGGGGGAACAACGGGTTTGTCGAAGGGGGCGGTGCTGACAGATCGCAATATCGTGGCGGCGATTTTGCAAGCGCAGGCTTGGTTTTCTCCGGCCGTGACGCGTGTGGGTGATGTGCGCAATATCAATTGCATAGCGGCGTTGCCGCTTTATCACATTTTTGCATTAACGTTGACTTTGTTAGCGATGCGTTGGGGGGCGCAGATTACGTTGATTCCGAATCCGCGTGACATTGGCAAGTTTGTCGATGTCCTGAAAAGGCGCCCATTCCATTTGCTGCCTGCGGTGAACACCTTGTTCAATGCACTGTTGCAGCACCCACACTTTAAGACGATTGATTTTTCAAGTTTATGTGTGTCGCAAGCGGGTGGGATGGCTGCAAGTGAGGGTACTGCCATGCGCTGGCAAGAGGTGACGGGTTGTGCGATGGTGGAAGGCTGGGGCATGAGTGAGACCTGTGCAATTGGCACCAACAACCCTGTGACTGCCAAGCATTTCAGTGGCTCTATTGGTTTGCCTTTGTCTGGAATAGAGATTGCCATCAAGGACGATGCGGGCGTTAGTGTGCCCACTGGCGCGACAGGCGAGATTTGTATCAAAGGGCCGAATGTGATGACGGGTTATTACTTGCAGGCCGAGGAGACGGCAAAGGCTTTTACAGCTGACGGTTTTATGCGCACTGGCGATATTGGCGTGATGGATGCGCAGGGGTTCACGCGCATCGTAGACCGCAAGAAGGACATGATTTTGGTCAGCGGCTTCAATGTGTTTCCCAATGAGTTGGAGAACGTGATTTCGCTCTGCCCTGGGGTGGTCGAGTGCGCCGCTGTGGGCGTGCCAGATGAAAAACAAGGCGAGGCGATCAAGGTGTTTGTGGTGCGCAGTGATGTGACCCTGACCGAAGAGGATGTGGTGCGTTTTTGCCGGGACAATTTAACCGGCTACAAGATGCCTAAGTACATCGAGTTCAGGGATGAGTTGCCTAAATCTAATGTGGGAAAAGTGTTGCGACGTGAACTTAGAACAAGCCATGAATGACGCATCAGTGCTGCCGTCTGACATTTCATTTTTTCAACGCGGATGGCTTTCATCGAACAATGTGTTGTTGCAGGACGATCAGCATGCGGTGTTGATTGACTCTGGTTATTGGACGCATGCCCAACAAACGCAAGATTTGGTGAAACTTGCTTTGGGTGATGCATCCTTGACGCGTCTGATCAACACGCATTTGCACAGTGACCACTGCGGTGGCAATGCGCAGTTGCAACTTTCGTATCCACAATTGCATACTTTGGTGCCTCCAGGACATGCGGATTTTGTGTTCGACTGGGATCCTGCGGCTTTGACTTACACGCCAACAGGCCAACATTGCCCGCAGTTTGTTGCGAACGACGTGATTCGTTCGGGTGATAGGTTCTCAGTGTCAGGCCGGGAATGGGTGGCGCATGCTGCGCCAGGCCACGATCCGAACTCGATCGTTTTGTTTTGTCAGGAGTTCGGCATCCTTGTTTCTGCGGATGCGCTATGGGAGAACGGTTTTGGCGTTGTGTTTCCAGAGATTGAAGGCATTGAAGCCTTCGATGAAGTTGCCCAAACTCTTGATTTGATTGAGGCCTTGCATGTCAAGGTGGTGTTGCCAGGGCATGGCGGTTTGTTTACAGATGTTCATTTGGCACTTCGTAACGCGCGCAGTCGATTGGCAAGTTTTCGCCAAGATCCTGTCAAACATGCAAATTACGCGGCCAAGGTGATGTTGAAGTTCAAGTTGCTTGAGTTACAACGCATTGACATGGATGATTTCTTGCAGTGGACCCAAGATTGCGAGTATTTAAGATTGCTGCAAACGCGCTACGCGCCATCTATGTCGTACCGTGAGTGGGGCCTTTCGATGTGCGACTCTTTAGAGAAGAGTGCTGCTGTGCGCCGCGAAGGCAATTTGTTGATCAATGTATGAGACAGAAAAACAAAAAGCCCCATTCTTTCGAATGGGGCTTTTTGAGGCTGTAAGAGCCTGACAATGTCCTACTTTCACACGGGAACCCGCACTATCATCGGCGCTAAGTCGTTTCACTGTCCTGTTCGGGATGGGAAGGAGTGGTACCAACTTGCTATGGTCATCAGGC
>CAIMWY010000380.1 GCA_903845315.1 uncultured Burkholderiales bacterium | reverse complement strand
TGGAACGCTCAAGCACTGTCGGGGAAGGCGGTGAGGGCACTTGGTGTTGGATTCAAATCATGAAAAAATTTATGCGTGCGCGTGGCTTTGGGCCTGCGTTGTATGTGCTGTCCTTGGCTTGTGTGGGTGCAGCGCAAGCTCAAGCACTTCCCAGTTATGGCGAAAAAACCATCACGGCTACGCGCTTTAGCGAGTCTGCCGAAGACTTGCCGTTTGGCGTCAGCGTCATCACGGCCCAGCAAATCAAAGACTCTGGCGCATTAACAGTCAACGAAGCCATCATGCGTTTGCTTGGCATTCAAGGCCGTCAAGACCTCAATGGCGGCGGCGAGTACATGCTGGACTTGAGGGGCTTTGGCAGCACCGCAGACAGCAACCAAGTGATCGTCGTGGACGGTGTGCGTTTGTCAGAAGCTGACACGGGCGGCACAAGGCTGGCTGGCATTTCCATCGACTCTGTCGAGCGCATCGAGGTGATGCGTGGCAGTGGCGCTGTGTTGTACGGCGAAGGTGCCACGGGTGGCGTGATCGTGGTCACCACCAAGGCAGGCATCGGACGACAAGCCCAAAACGGCGGTTCTGCGTATGTGGGCTATGGCAGCCATGGCTTGCATGAGTTGCGCACCAATGCCAGCCTGGTCAAAGACGGCTTCTCTTTGGAGGGCTTTGCGCAAAACCGCAATGCTGACAATTACCGTGACAACGCACGCAGCAAATCAGACGCAGCGGCACTCACGGCCCAATGGACCACGGCCTCGTTGCGTTTTGGTGGTCGGCTGGTGCAAGACCGGCTCAATGCACGTTTGCCCGGCGACTTGACGGCTGCGCAATATGCCAGCAACCCGAGGCAATCGACCAAGCCCAACGACACGGTGGGCATAGAGAACCAACGCAACTCTGTGTTTGCCGAAATGGACGCAGGTGCATGGCAGCTTGCAGCGGACGCGGGTTGGCGAAGCAAATCGGTGCGTAGCATGAACTCGGGCTTTGCCTATGACTACGACACCGAAGCCGCCAACCATGGCGTGCGCGCACGACGCGAAGGTGCCCTGGGCGCGCACAAGAACATTCTGGTCGCTGGGTATGACTACAACAATTGGTCGCGCAAGGTGCTTGGCGCAGGTGGATCGCAAGGCGACCAAACCTCGCGTGGTTGGTACCTCAAAGACGATCTAATTTTGGCGGGTACTGGTACGCGCTTGAGTGCAGGCTGGCGCACCGAGTCTTTCAACAAGAGCATTGACAGTACGGTGGCGACCATCGACTCACGTCAGCGGGCTTGGGATTTGGGCGCCAGTCAGCGCCTAGATGCACAGTGGACGGCTTATGCACGCACGGGGCAGAGTTTTCGCTTGCCCAATGTGGACGAGTTCAGCTTTGTGGTGGGCAACGCAGCACTTGTGCCACAAACCTCGCGTGATCAAGAGGTCGGACTGCGTCGTCAGTATGCTTTGGGTCGTTACGAAATCCGTGCCTACCGCAGCGAGTTGACGCACGAAATTGGTTTTGATCCGAACATTCCCAACCCGGCGTTTTGGAACCCCGCCAACTTGGGCGCCAATGTCAACTTTGACCCCACCCGTCGCCAAGGTGTGGAGCTCGATGGCGAACGCAAACTGTCTGCTGCATTGAAGTGGCGTGGCAACTTGGCGTGGCGTTCGGCGCAGTTTCGTGAGGGCAGCTATGCGGGCAAGCAAGTGCCGCTGGTGCCTGAAAAAGTCTTGGCCATGGGGCTGGATTGGCAGCTCGCGCCCGAGCACAAAATCTCCGGCGGGGTGAACTGGGTGTCTTCCTCTCACCCCGATGTGATGAACCAATGCGTCATGCCCTCTTACAGCGTGGCCAATGTTCGCTATGCCTACCAACTCAAAGACATCGATTGGGCGCTGGCCGTCAATAACTTAACCGATCACCGTTACTACACCCAAGCCTTTGGGTGTTCAGGTCAAGTCACGTCATCCATCTACCCCGAGCCTGGGCGTGTGGTGATGGCGTCTATGCGCTATCGGTTCTGATTCAGCAATGTCTGAGCCCTTGCTCCCCTCTCGCATCGTCTGCCTCACCGAGGAGACCACGGAGTGGCTGTACCTGTTGGGGCAAGAGGCGCGCATCGTGGGTATCTCGGGCTACACGGTGCGCCCGCGTCGGGCGCGGGCAGAAAAGCCCAAAGTCAGCGCGTTTTTGAGCGCCAAGATTGACAAAATTTTGGCGCTCAAGCCCGACTGCGTGTTTGGGTTTTCAGACTTGCAAGCCGATATTGCGGCCTTGTTGATTCGTGCGGGTGTGCAAGTCACGGTCTTCAACCAGCGCAGCGTGGAGGAGATTTTTTCCATGCTTTACCAAGTGGCTGCGATGGTGGGGCAGGCCGAGCAAGGCCTGCAACGCCTCGCGCACATGCGCGCGCAGTTAGACGACATTCGCCATACAGCGGCGAGCTTCACGCGTCGCCCCAAGATTTATTTTGAAGAGTGGGACGAACCGCACATCAGTGCCATCCGCTGGGTGTCAGAGTTGATGGGCATCGCCGGCGGTGACGACTGCTTTCCTGAACTGGCGCGCATGTCGCTGGGCAAAGACCGCATCATTGCCGATGGGCAAACCATCGTGGCGCGAGCCCCCGACATCATCATTGGCTCGTGGTGTGGCAAAAAATTTCGCGCCGACAAAGTGGCTGCGCGCCCGGGCTGGCAAGACGTGCCAGCAGTGCGCCACGGGCAGGTGTTTGAAATCAAATCGGCCGACATCTTGCAGCCCGGTCCTGCGGCCTTGACCGATGGCGTGGCGCAGTTGCACCGCATCGTGCAGCAATGGGTGGTGCAGCATGGCTGAGCACACCCTGGCGCGTGCTGGGTGTTTGCCGCGTGAGCCGCGATTCACGCGTGTTCCGCGTGCGCGGGGTTGGCTGTGTCTGTGCGTGGCATGGCTGTGCGTCGCGTGCTCGTGTGTAGGGCGTGCCCATGCCTTGGTGGTGCGCGATGACCGGCAGGTTGACGTGACCTTCACCCAGGTGCCCCAGCGCATCGTCAGCCTGTTGCCCTCGCTGACAGAAACCGTCTGCGCCTTGGGCCAGTGCCAGCGGTTGGTGGGCGTGGACCGCTATTCCAACTGGCCCGAGTCGGTGGTCAAGTTGCCGCGTTTGGGTGGCGGCATTGACCCACAGATCGAAAGCGTGGTGGCGCTGGCCCCAGACCTGGTGTTGATGGCCAGCTCTGCGCGTGGGGCCGATCGTCTGCGTGCTTTGGGGCTCACCGTGCTGTCGCTCGAGCCCAAGTCGCATGCCGACATGCAGCGCGTCATCACCACATTGGGCCAAGCCTTGGGTTTAGCCAACGCACACGCACAACGTGTGTGGCATGACATGCAGTCGGGGGTGGAGGCCGCCGCCCAATCGGTGCCCGTGTCAGCGCGGGGTGCACGGGTGTACTTTGAAGTCAGCCCCGCACCGCATGCCGCCAGCGAGGCCTCGTTCATTGGGGAGACCTTGACGCGCTTGGGCGCACGCAATGTGGTGCCCGCCACGTTGGGTCCGTTTCCGCAACTCAACCCCGAGTTCGTGGTGCGCACCCAGCCCGATGTGATCATGGTGGGCGACAGCAACTGGGCCCTCATGCGCAACCGTCCTGGTTGGGCCAGCCTGAGCGCCTTGCAACAGCAACGGGTGTGCACCTTCACGCCCGAGCAGTCGGATGTGCTGGTTCGACCCGGTCCGCGCATGGCCGAAGCGGCTGCCTTGATGGCGCAGTGTCTGCGCAGCGCGCGAGGTACGCCATGAACCGCACGCGTGGCACAACCGGGCAGGCCATTCGCCCTTGGCACTTGGGCGGCGTGTTGGGGCTGCTCAGCCTGTTGGGTTTGATCGCAGGCAGCGCGGTGGGCAGCGAAGGTTTGACGCCCCTGTGGGCGCTGTGGCAAGACCCCTTGTCATGGCAGATCGTGTGGGACATTCGCTTGCCGCGCTCTGTCGGCGCTTGGGTGGGCGGGGCCTTGCTGGGGCTGGCCGGGGCGCTGGCGCAGGGTTTGTTTCGCAACCCCTTGGCCGATCCGTATTTGTTGGGCAGCGCCTCCGGTGCGTCGCTGGGTGTGGCGCTGGGTTTGGTCTTGTTGGGGCAACACGTGGCAGCGGGTGTGTGGCTGCACTTGGGCCTGACCGGCATGGCGTTTGTGGGGGCCGTGTTGGCGGTGGTGCTCACGCTGGTGTTGGCGCGTGGCGTGCAGCACAGCTTGCGCTTGTTGTTGGCGGGTGTGATTGTGGGCGTGGTGCTGGGAGCCGTGTCGTCCCTCATCACTTTGTTGCGCCCCGAGGTGTTGCAGGGCATGCAAGGCTTTGTGTTGGGCTCGACCGCGTTTGTCAGTTGGCCTGCGTGTGTGTTGATGTTGGCCATGCTGCTGTTGTGCGCTGTGTTGGCTGCATGGCTGAGCCCGCTGTTGGATGCCCTGAGTTTGGGTGAATCCACCACCTTGAGTTTGGGGCTGCCGCTGGGGCCCATGCGCGTGGTGCTGGTGGGCGTGCTGTCCTTGGCCACGGCCACCGCTGTGGCACAACTGGGCTTGATTGCCTTTGTGGGCTTGGCCGCGCCGCATGTGGTGCGCGCCATCACCCACAGCACCCACCGCTTTAGGGTGCTGTTGTCGGCGGTCATGGGCGGTGTGTTGCTGTTGTGGGCCGACGTGCTGGCGCGTGCCGTGTTGGCCCCGCAAGAACTGCCGGTGGGCCTGCTGACTGCTGTGCTGGGCGGTGTGTACCTGCTATGGCTGATGCACCGCAACCAAGAACAAGGCGCAGGGGGAACGTCATGAGTGCCTTGCCAGACATGGCCTTGCGGGTTCAAGGGCTGCATTTGTCCTTGGGCCACCGCCCCGTGTTGCAGGGCGTTGATGCATCGTTTGCTGCAGGGCGCTGGACCAGCATTGTTGGGCCCAACGGGGCTGGTAAATCCAGCTTGCTCAAGGTGTTGGCGGGCTTGTTGCCCGCAGCAAAGGGCCAGGTATTTTGGTTTGACCAAGCGTTGCAGGACATACAGCCACGTCTGCGTGCGCAGCAACTGGCTTGGTTAGGGCAAAGCGAAGCGGCGTCAGACGATGTGCGTGTCTGGGACGTGGTGATGTTGGGTCGCTTGCCGCACCAAGACTGGCTGGCCAGCCCCAGCGCACAAGACCATGCCGAGGTGACGCGCGCGCTGCTCGCCACCCAAGCTTGGGACTGGCGCGAGCGTCGCTTGGGGGCTTTGTCCGGCGGCGAACGCCAACGCGTGTTGCTGGCGCGTGCCCTGGCGGTGCAAGCGCAAGTCTTGTTGATGGACGAGCCCTTGGCCAACCTGGACCCGCCTTACCAAGTGGACTGGTTGCAGCAGATGCGTGCCTTGGTGGCCGAGGGCAAAACCGTGGTCAGCGTGCTGCACGAAATCGGCATGGCCTTGCAGGCCGATGCGCTGGTGCTCATGCAAGCCGGCCAGGTGGTGTTTCAGGGTGCGTGCGCACAAGCGGCCACGCACCGGGCGGTGGAGGCGGTGTTTGAACAGCGCATCGCCATCCATGCTGTGGGCCAGCAGTGGGTGGTGCTGCCCAACGCCCAGTAGAGTGCTCCCCTAGCGGTGTGCCACTGGCGACTGAGTGGGTTGGCAGCATTCGGCAAAATGCACCCATGAACACCCAACGCCGCCCCTTTCTTCGTGCCACCGTTTGGCTGGCGCTTGCCACCACGGGTTGGTGCGCACAAACTGCCATGGCACAAAGCAATTACCCCAGCAAACCCATCGTGATGGTGGTGCCGCAAACCGCAGGTGGCACCAACGACATCGTGGGTCGCGTGGTCAGCCAAAAACTCTCCGAGGTGCTGGGCGCGCCTGTGGCGGTTGAAAACCGTCCCGGTGCCGGCGGCAACATCGGCACGCAGCACGCCGCCAAGGCACCCAAAGACGGTTACACCTTGCTGATGACCATCAGCAGCAGCCAAGCCATCAACCCCGCGCTGTACAAGAACCCGGGCTTTGACCCGGTGAAAGACTTCAAGCCCATCAGCCTCATCGGTGCCGTGCCCAATGTGCTGTTGGCGCACCCGGGCTTTGCGCCCAACTCGGTGAAGGAACTCATTGCCGCAGCCAAAGCCAAACCCGGTTTTTACCAATACGCTTCGGCGGGCAATGGCACGCTCAATCACCTGCTGGGTGAAATGCTCAACAGCATGGCCGGTGTCGACTTGCAGCATGTGCCCTACAAGGGCGTAGCGCCGGCCTTGAACGATGTGCTGGGCGGGCAACTGCCTTTGGTGTTTGCCAGCTTGCCCGCGTCGCTGTCGCACATCAAGGCTGGCAAGCTCAAAGCTTTGGCGGTCAGCAGTTCACGCCGCTCCCCCGCCTTGCCTGAGGTGCCCGCGTTGTCAGAGGTGGTGCCGGGTTACAGCGGCACCTTGTGGATTGGCTTGTTTGCCCCCGCCGGTGTGCCGCCTGAGGTGTTGGCCAAGTTGCAAGACGCCATGACCAAAGCGCTGGCCGCCAAAGACCTGCGCGACAAACTGGAACTGCAAGGTGTGGAGCTGGCCGCGCCCACCACGCCCGAGCAATTTGCCGCCTTGCTCAACGAAGACATGGTGCGCTGGGCTCAGATTGTCAAAAGCTCTGGCGCTTCGGTGGACTGAGCCACCTCACTCCCCGCCCAAACACCCCTCGCGACGACCGCTCTGATGACCTCCACTACCGCTCACGCGCCACACAAACCCCGCCCGCTCGACCACATCACCGTGGTGTCCTTGGAGCACGCCATTGCGGCGCCGTTTTGTACGCGCCAATTGGCCGACTTGGGTGCTCGCGTCATCAAGGTTGAGCGCCCCGGTGTGGGCGACTTTGCCCGTGCGTATGACCAACGGGCTCATGGCCAGTCGTCGCACTTTGTGTGGGTCAACCGCTCCAAAGAAAGTTTGGCGCTGGACCTCAAAGACCCGCAACACTTGCTCGTGCTCAAGGCCCTGCTGGCCAAAGCCGATGTGTTGGTGCAAAACCTCGCACCCGGTGCGACTGCCCGCATGGGCCTGGATGCGGCCACGCTGATGGCGGCACAGCCACGCTTGATCGTGTGCGACATCTCGGGCTATGGCAACGACGGCCCTTACCGCGACAAGAAGGCGTATGACTTGCTGATTCAAAGCGAGGCGGGCTATTTGTCGGTCACCGGCACGGCCGATCAGCCCAGCAAAAGTGGCAACTCGATTGCCGACATTGCAGCGGGCATGTACGCCTACACCCACATCTTGTCGGCGCTGTTGCTGCGCGACAAGACCGGGCAGGGCTCGCACATCGA
>CAIMWY010000379.1 GCA_903845315.1 uncultured Burkholderiales bacterium | reverse complement strand
TGCTTCAAGATGCCTTCGCGGGTTTCAAAGCTCAGGTTCAAACCGTTGAACGCCGGGTAGCGTTCTTCCAACTCGTCCACCACACGCAGGCTTTGCAGGTTGTGCTCAAAGCCCCCATAAGGCGCCATGCATTCGTTGAGCGCGTCTTGGCCGGCATGGCCAAACGGGGTGTGGCCTAGATCGTGGGCCAAGGCGACGGCTTCCACCAAGTCTTCGTTCAAGCGCAGGGCACGTGCGATGGAGCGGCCCAGCTGCGCCACTTCCAGCGAGTGCGTCATGCGGGTGCGAAACAAGTCGCCTTCATGGTTCAAAAACACCTGGGTCTTGTAGACCAAGCGACGAAACGCGGTGGAGTGAACGATGCGATCGCGGTCGCGCTGGTGCGGGTTACGCACATTGGGCGCCAGCAGGTGCGCTTCGGTTTCAGCGTGCCGACGTCCGCGCGACTGCGCAGGATCACTCGCAAACACAGCGAGGTTTGGGGTGTTCATCCTTGGCAACACGCGGTGATGACCTCGGCCACCACCGCATCTGGGGCACCACGAACCACCGCACTGCCGGGCTGGTTGATCAGCACAAACCGGATGTCGCCTGCTTCGGCTTTTTTGTCGACCCGCATGTGGTGCAGGTAAGTCTCGACGCCAAGCTGCGGCCCCACCGTGGGCAAGCCCGCACGCGCCAACAAGGCAGTGAAGCGGCTGACAAACGCCGCATCGACCAACCCCAAGCGTTGCGACAAGTGGGCCGCCATCACCATGCCACAGCCCACGGCCTCGCCGTGCAACCACACCCCAAAGCCTAAGCCCGCCTCGATGGCGTGGCCAAAGGTGTGGCCAAAGTTGAGGATGGCGCGCAGGCCGGATTCGCGTTCGTCCTGGCCCACCACCCAAGCCTTGATCTCGCAGCTGCGTTGCACGGCGTGGGCCAGTGCTGTCGGGTCACGGGCCATCAGGGCGTTGAGGTTGGCGTCGATCCAATCGAGGAAGGCCATGTCGGCAATCGGGCCGTACTTGATGATCTCCGCCAAGCCCGTGCTCATCTCGCGCGCGGGCAAGGTTTGCAGGGTGTCCAAATCGCACACCACGCGCTGGGGTTGGTAGAAAGCCCCAACCATGTTTTTGCCCAGCGGAAGGTTGATGGCGGATTGGCCCCCCACCGACGAGTCCACCTGCGCCAGCAAGGTGGTGGGCACTTGCACAAAGGGCACGCCGCGCATGTAGCACGCGGCGGCAAAGCCGGTCATGTCCCCCACCACACCGCCGCCCAGAGCAAACAGCACGGTTTTGCGGTCACAGCCTTTGGCCAGCAACAGGTCAAAAATTTGATTCAGCGTTGGCCAATCTTTGTGGCTTTCGCCGTCGGGCAGCACCACGGTGTGGGTGTGCGGGTACTGGCCCGCCAAAGCCGCTTGCAAGCGCGCCACATAGAGCGGCCCCACGGTGTCGTTGGTGACGATCACAGCGCTGCTGGCTTTGGGTAAATCCGCCCAAGTGCTGGGCTGGTCCAGCAGTTGGGTGCCAATCAGGATGGGATAGCTGCGCTCGCCCAAATCGATCGACACAGTCACCGCAGCGTGGGATGAGACAGTAGAAGCAGACATGGCAGACGCCTTATAAATTGGAGACCAAACTAGGAGCTCACAGCAGGGCCTTGGACCGCGCCAAGATGCCCGGCCAGCTCAAGTTGCGCCACGATCATGTTGACCAGCGACGCCACGGTGGGACGCCCGGTTTCAATCACGTAGTGCGCCGCTTCGCGGTAGAGCGGATCGCGCAGGGCAAACAGCTCGCGCAAACGCCCGAGTGGGTCGGCCACTTGCAAGAGAGGGCGGTTTTGGTCATGGCGCAAACGGCGAAACACCTCTTCGGGGGTGGAACGCAAGTAAAACACCTGGCCCCGCGCGTGCAAGCGCTGGCGGTTTTCGGGCCGCAACACAGACCCCCCACCGGTGGACAGCACCGCGCGCGCGCGTTGGCTCAAGTCGTCAAGCACCTCGGCTTCAACATCACGAAAACGCTCCTCCCCCTCGCGCTCGAAAAAGTCGCGAATTGAGCAGCCTAGGCGCTGCTCAATCGCATGATCCGAATCAACGAAAGGGATATTGAGCCGTCGGGCGAGTTGTCGCCCCACGGTGGATTTGCCAGAGCCTGGCAGACCGACCAAAACCAACAAGGTGTGCTTTCTTAACGTGCAGGTGCACTCTGGTCGAGCATTTTAGGGGTTATGAACACCAGCAACTCTTGCTTAGAGGTGCTGCGACGGCGGTTTTTGAACAGATAGCCCAGCACCGGCAAATCGGCAAAAAACGGCACTTTGTACTCGTCGTCTTGTTCGCTGCTCTCGTAAATGCCGCCAATCATCACCGTGCCACCGTTGTCCACGCGCACTTGGGTGGCCACGTGTTTGGTGTCGATGGCAAAGCCGGCGGGTGTAGTTTGCCCCACGCTGTCTTTGTGAATATCAAGGTCCAACACAATGCCGCCCTCGGGCGTAATTTGCGGCGTCACCTCGAGTTTGAGGTTGGCCTTGCGAAAGGCGATCGAGGTGGCGCCACTGGCTGCTGCCACTTGGTAGGGCAATTCTGTGCCTTGTTCGATGATGGCCTTGGTTTGATCTGCGGTGACCACGCGCGGGCTTGACACCACCTTGCCCTTGCCATCGGCCTCCAGGGCAGACAACTCCAAATTCAAAAACTGGTTTTTCGAGGCGTTGAAGATCGACACGGCAAAACTGGCCGAATCAAACCCATTGATGGCGGCAGCTGGCAAGTTGACGAACTGCCCCGAGGTGTTGAGTGCTTTGTCGGCGATGTTGAAGCTGGTGCCCTGCATGGCGGTGGGGTTGGCATTGGCGAGGGTGTTGGCAGCGGTGGGGCCCACCACCGTTTGCGCGCCGGTTTGTCCCAGGCCGCCCAAACGCACCCCCAAGGTTCGGCCAAAGCTGTCGCTGGCTTGCACAATGCGCGCCTCGATCATCACTTGGCGCAGCGGCACATCGATCTTGGCAATCATCTCGCTTACTTGGTCCAGGCGAGCAGGAATGTCAGTGACAAACAGTTGGTTGGTGCGCGGCTCGGCCATGACACTGCCGCGTACGCTCAGGATGCGCGAGGCATGCATGGTCGCGTTGTTGAGCCCCACACTGTTTGAAGCGTTGGCGCCATACCCTGAGCCGCTTGCCGTACCCCACGCCCCAAATGTCGACGCCATGGGTGCCACGCCCATGCCTTGAATTTGCCCCACCACGTCCATGGCCTTGGCGTAATTGAGCACAAAGCTGCGGGTCTGCAAGGGTTCGAGGTTTTGCAGTGCTGCGCGGCTTTCAAACTCGAGCTTGTCGCGCGCAGCCACCTCGGCGCGAGGCGCCACCCAAATCACATTGCCTTGGCGACGCTGGCTCAAACCTTTGGC
>CAIMWY010000378.1 GCA_903845315.1 uncultured Burkholderiales bacterium | reverse complement strand
TAAATATTCTGCATTTGCTCGGCACCCAATTAGCCTTGCCCGAGATTAAAGTGATCTCGAACCAAGCCAACGATTTGTATAAGCCAATTGAAGTCGATATGGTGCTTGACGTTGGCAACTCACGAACCTGTGGCATCCTGATTGAAGACCATCCTCAAGAAAATGATGGTCTAAGGCGCCGTTACGAGCTTGAACTACGCGATCTTTCGCATCCGGAACACGTCTATCACGAGGCCTTTGAGAGTCGTATCGAGTTCGCGCAGGCGTCATTTGGCAAAGATCATTTTTCGGTTCAAAGTGGGCGCAATGATGCGTTCTTGTGGCCAACGATTGCCCGTATTGGCCACGAGGCTGCCCGCTTGGCCAGCTTGCGCCGCGGCACTGAAGGCGCCACTGGCCTTTCTAGCCCCAAGCGTTATTTGTGGGACCAAGATAGTTTCGAGCCAGGATGGCGCTTCAATACCTCGTATGTCAAAACTGAAACCGAACCGCATGCAACGGCAGCGCCTGTTTCTCGGCTGATTAATGAAATGGGCGAGGCTTTGTACACGCTGGATCCTTTCGATCGCATGCCAGTATTTCATCCGCATTATTCACGTAGTGCTTTGATGACGTTCATGTTGTCTGAAGTGCTAGCGCAAGCGCTGGCACAAATCAACAGCCCAGCGCAACGTTTACGTCAAAGTCATGGCCGTGTTCCACGTCATCTGCGGTCGATTATCTTGACCATTCCGCCAGCGATGCCTCAGCCCGAACGCAAGATTTTCGAACAACGCATGCGACAAGCGATTGGTTTGATTTGGAAAAGCATGGGTTGGCATCCTGAAGATGCAGGTGTTGACACAAAAGAGGAGCGCGATCTTGCGTTTCCCCCTTTCCCTGAGGTGCATGTGCAATGGGATGAGGCGACCTGTGGTCAGGTTGTTTATTTGTTTAGCGAAACCCAAAATAATTTTGGTGGTCGACCCGAAGAGTTTTTTCAAGCCCTGGCACGTCCCGATCAACCACCACGCGCGGGCTCAACTGACCCGTATATTTCGATCGCCACGATTGACATAGGCGGCGGTACGACTGACTTGGTCATTAACGAATACTTTTTGGACAAAGGCGAGGGCAATGTAGGCCGCGACGTCGGGGGTGGGGCATACATTCTGCCTGAGCAACGGTTTCGTGATGGTTTTAAGATAGCCGGTGATGACATCGTGCTTGACGTGATTCGAGCAGTCGTGTTGCCAGCAATCGGTAGTTCCTTTAAAGCTGCAGGTGTAGAAGAGCCAGATGCGCTGGTATCAAAATTAATGGGCAGCGAATCGCTTGATGCGCAGATTGCGGTACTCAGGCAACAATTTACGTTGCAGGTGTTGTATCCCGTTGCCTTGAGTGTCATCAAAGAATACGAGAAATACGATCCACTCGAGCCTGGTAATCTGGGCGCGAGGCTCGTATCAGAGTTACTTGCCGAAGCAAGTCAACCGACCAACGACGTACTGGATTACATCAACACAGCCGTGCAGCGCGCGGGCGGCGTGCAGGCGATCGGTTTTAGTATTCTTGATGTGGGCGTACAGATCAATCTACGCCGTTTGCATGAGCTCTTTTTGCGCGGTGAGATGAATATCTGTAAGACCTTAAAAGCGATGTCTGAAGTGGTCTACGCGTATCAGCCCGATGTATTGCTGCTAACTGGACGTCCATCGCGTATGCCTGGGGTGTTAGCGTACGTGCGTTCGCTGTTGGCTTTGCCGGCAGGGCGCATTTTACCGATGCATCAATACAGAACGGGTCCCTGGTATCCCTTTCATAAAAATGGCCGCATTGACGACCCCAAGAGTACGGCAGCAGTTGGTGCCATGTTGTGTCTATTGAGTCGAAGCCTGCGCTTGCCTAATTTCTTTTTTCGATCGGCTGCGTTCAAGCCCTATTCGACCGTGCGCTTTATTGGCATGATTGATAATAACAACGCGATCAAAGACTCAAACTTGTTTTAT
>CAIMWY010000377.1 GCA_903845315.1 uncultured Burkholderiales bacterium | reverse complement strand
GCGGGTCAAGGCCCAAAGACTGGCCGCCACCGCACCCGCCAACAAGGCCAGCAACATCAAGGACGAAGCCACATGCATCAAACGCACATCCAATGGCACTAACACCGAGGTATCAACCTCGCGGCGCGGGCGCATGTGGGGGGTGTAGCGGGTACTCATGGGTGTGAGGGACCTTGCGGGTGATCCAAGGTGGCTCTGGCCAACAACTGCAAACACAGGTCTTCGTAGCTGATGCCTGCGGCTCGCGCCGACATGGGCACCAACGAATGACTGGTCATGCCCGGTGAGGTATTCATCTCCAGCAAAAACGGCTTGCGATCACTGGCGCGCAACATGATGTCGGCACGGCCCCAACCGCGGCAACCCAAAGCACGGTATGCCGCCACCACCAAGCGTTGCACCTCGCGTTCTTCGTCGGCGGGTAAACCGCTGGGGCAGTGGTACTGCACATCGTCGGTGAAGTACTTGTGGTTGTAGTCATACGCGCCATCGGGCGCAGCAATGCGCACCACGGGCAAGGCATAGGCAGACGCACCGTTGCCGAGCACCGGACACGTCAACTCTTCACCGGTGATGAATTCTTCGCACAACAAATCAGGGTCGTAACGCGTGGCCAGCTCCGCAGCGTCTGTCATCTGGGCGGCATCGGTCACCTTGGTCATGCCAATCGAGGAGCCTTCGCGCGGTGGCTTGACGATCAAGGGCAGCCCAAGTTGTGCAGGAATGGCCGCCACTTTGTCGGCACTTTGTTCATCGGCGTCAAGCCACACATAGCCGGGGGTCGACAACCCCACGGCTGTCCAAACGCGCTTGGTCATCACCTTGTCCATCGCCATGGCCGACGCCATCACACCCGAACCGGTGTAGGGAATGCCCAGCAACTCCAAGGCACCTTGCACCGAACCGTCTTCACCGTAGCGCCCATGCAGCGCGATAAAACAGTGGGTGAACCCCTCGCGCTTCAAATCGTCCAAGCTGCGCTCGGCTGGATCAAAGGCCACGGCATTGACGCCTTGGGATTGCAAAGCTTTGAGCACGCCAGTGCCCGACATGAGCGAGACCTCGCGCTCAGCCGACAAGCCGCCCATCAATACCGCCACCTTGGCAATTTGCGTTTGGAATGAAGAGGATGCGCTGTTCATGGGATTAACTTTGGGGTGAGGTCAGGGCCAGCACCTGGGCTGGCACCTGACCGATCGAGCCTGCGCCCATGCACATCACCACATCACCTTGTTGGGCGTTGTCGGCAATGAGCTGGGCCATCTTTTGAATGTCATCCACAAAGATCAGCGCCTCGTGGCCGGCGACACGCATCGCGCGGGACAAAGCGCGACCGTCAGCCGCTGGAATGGGGGCTTCGCCTGCAGCGTAAATTTCAGACAGCCACAACACATCGGCCCGTGCCATGACTTGCACAAAGTCTTCAAAACAGTCGCGCGTGCGGGTGTAGCGGTGCGGTTGAAACGCCAACACCAAACGCCGCCCCGGAAAAGCGCCTCGGGCTGCGGCCAAGGTGGCCGCCAACTCCACCGGGTGATGGCCGTAGTCTTCGATCAAGGTGAAGTGCCCGCCGTGCTTGGCCGCCACCTCGCCATGGCGCTGGAAGCGTCGGCCCACACCCTTGAACTCAGCCAAGGCTTTGACCACCGCCGCATCGGGCACATTCAACTCCACCGCCACCGCAATGGCGGCCAAGGCGTTGAGCACGTTGTGCTCACCCGCGAGGTTGAGGGTGATGTCTAAATCGGGCAAGGTCACGCCGTTGCGCCGCTGCACTGTGAAGCGCATGCGGCCGTTGTCGGCCTGCACATTCATTCCACGGACTTGGGCTTGTTCGTTGAAGCCGTAGCTGGTGATGGGGCGCGACACCTCGGGCAAGATGCTGCGCACAGCGGCGTCATCCGTGCACAACACGGCAGCGCCATAAAACGGCATGCGGTGCAAGAACTCGACAAACGCCCCTTTCAAACGGTTGAAG
>CAIMWY010000376.1 GCA_903845315.1 uncultured Burkholderiales bacterium | reverse complement strand
AGGCCTGACCAACGTGAACTACTCGGCCACGCAATACGCCTTGTTCAGCTCGATGATGCTGCTGGCGCCCAAATGGCTGGCAGGGTTTTCTGGCGTGTATGTCGACGCCCACGGCTACGAGGCGTTTTTCAACAGCACCGCCTTGCTGGGCGCGCCGGTGTTGGTGCTGGTGTGGCTGGCCTCACGCATCTTGCCCGTCGACGCCAACGCGCCAAAAGACCCGCCTTGATTTACCCCGTCTTTACAGAGCAGACAAGGGACGCCGCTTACTGCGTAGGCATGATGCTTGGTCTATGAACACACTGCTCATGATCGAAGACGACCACCGCTTGGCGCACATGGTGGTGGCGTACTTGTCGCAATCGGGTTTTGAGGTTCTGCACGCCGCCACCGGCCTGGGCGGCTTGGCACAGCTGCAAGATGCCAAGGAGACCCCAGACATGGTGCTGCTGGACTTGATGCTGCCCGACATCGACGGCCTCGAAGTGTGCCGCCGCATCCGCGCTTTGCCGGGTGCGATGGCGCAAACCCCGGTGCTGATGCTGACCGCCAAGGGCGACCCGATGGACCGCATCGTGGGCTTGGAGTTGGGCGCCGATGATTACCTGCCCAAGCCCTTCGAGCCCCGTGAATTGCTGGCGCGCATCCGCGCTGTGCTGCGGCGCCACCATCTTGAAAACCTTGCCGCCACCCCCAACGAACCTTTGAAATTTGGCAGCCTGCTGATCGACCGGGACGCACGCAGTGTGACCGTGCGTGGCCAAGCCTGCGAGCTGACCTCGTACCAATTTGACTTGCTGTGGGTGCTGGCCGAGCGTGCCGGACGGGTGCTGTCACGCGACCAAATCATGGAGGCGGTGCGCGGGCGTGAGCTCGAAGCCTTTGATCGATCAATTGACGTGCACATGGGCCGCATTCGCTCCGCCATCGAAGACGACGCCAAAACCCCCAAGCGCATCTTGACCGTGCGTGGCGTCGGTTACGTGTTTGCCAAACAACAAGACTGACGCCCCCATGGCCCCACTCTCCTCACCCAGCCGCTCTTTGCACCTGCCCTTGTATGTGCGCATTTGGCTGGCCGTGGTGTTGGCCGTGGCCTTGCTCACGCTGCTGGCCGGTTGGGTGGCGCGCATGAGCGCAGACCCACCCTTGCGCGACGTGGTGGTGCGCAACGCTGCGGGCGAGGTGGTGGGCCAAGGTCGCCGACCTTTGCATCCGCATGAAGGCGTGGCTGGCGAGGGCTTGATGACGCACCCGCCCACCGAGGGCGCCGCAGAACATGCACACATGCCTGGGCCACCGCCCGGCCACTTTGGCACTGGACCCGAGTTCATGGTGCGCATGCAAGACGGGGAGATGATGCACATCCACTTGCCACGTCCGCCACGTTCGTTTTGGACCCGCCCACCGTTTGGCTTTTTTTGGACCTTGGGGCTGGTGGGCTTGGCCGTGGCCTTGGCCACCTACCCCATCGTGCGCCGACTCACGCGTCGTTTGGAGCAGTTGCAAAAAGGGGTGGAGCAGTGGGGCACCGGTAATTTGGCGGCCCGCGTGGCGGT
>CAIMWY010000375.1 GCA_903845315.1 uncultured Burkholderiales bacterium | reverse complement strand
TCCTCGGCCACTTTGCCACGCAACAAAGGGTTGGCATTGAGGTCATCGCTCAGGTTAAAGCCACCGTTGGCTGCATTTCGCTGGATCACCCGGATGACCTTCTCGGTCAAACCAGAGGTGTCCAGTTGATTTTTCATGCTTTCATTTTCTTGCGCCACCGCCACCATGGAGGTATCAACAAAACGGCGGATGCTCATGTCCCGGTCGCGGATGGTTTGCGCCAAGGCCACCATCTGCGCCTCGTCGAGGTCGATAGATTCGCCGTTTTCACCCTCGGCCGCACTGCTGAGCAAAGCACGGTACACCTGCTCATGCGATCTCTCAAGCTTGGCACGGCTGATAAACAAGGTGATGCTGGTGAGGGTCAGAAACAAAATCAAACTGCTGACAACGCCCAGCAACACGATGCACGAGCGAACCAACAGCCGCTGGACCTTGGCACTGATGGTGAGGTAACGCAGGTCAGCGTTTTGCTCCAAGATGATGCGCGCATCCATGTACTGGCGCGTCCAAGCCGACCGCAACGCAGCGGGCAGGCCCAAAGTGAGCGTGAGACTTCGCTTGAGCACAGTCGGTCAGCCGGGATTCAATATTGATTGGCGTCTGGCAACACCGGCGGGATGCGGGGTGCGCTCATGGAAGATTCGGGGCCTTGATTGAGGCTGCCCTCGATTTCGCCGCCCTTCTCGATCTCGATTTCGACGTAGTGAACCTTGCCCGCAATGCGGCCTGTGGAACGCACGATCAGGCTTTTCTCGCTGATGATGGTGTTGTGCAACTCGCCGCGCACATCGATCACCTTGGCGGAAATGCGTCCGGAAATCTTGCCAGTTGGCCCGATCAACACCTCTTCTGCGGTCAAGTCGCCCTCAATGACACCATTGACAATGGCTTTGGATGGGACAACGAAGGTCCCTTTGACGACAACGCCGTCACCAATGACAACGCTTTCAAGAGAATCTGATGGGTTAGACATATGCGCTCCTTGGGGCGAGATTGTAGTCAGAATTCGTCCGCCAGGCCCGGTCCGGATTTCTCATTTGTGGTTTAAAAGGGAAATGAAATCCAATGTTTACAATAACTTAGGCGCGTTAATGAATGCTGGGTTTGATAAAAACAATGGCCAGCCAACACGGTCGATGAGGGTCACCCCCAATTGCTAATACATAGGTTCGCAAATATCTGTATTTATGGCGATGCCGCCAAAACAAAGCCACCCCTGTCGGGGCACTGGCCCTTGGCAAGGGCAAAATGATATCCGCATCGCCCCATTGACACACATGAACCACCTGACCGTCCGACAACTGTTGATCGACATGAAGCCCCCCATGGATCGACATTGGAACGGTGACGACGCGTTTTTGAGCGCTTTGCTCGATGCCTTGTCGATGAGTTTTCCTGTGGGCGAGCAGTTTTTCATGGATTCGCTGCGCGTTGGCTTGACCCACCTGACCCCGGATCAGCAAGCCCACTGGGGGCCCCAAATCCAAGGTTTTGTCGGCCAAGAGGCCACCCACCGACGGTTGCACGACTTGTACAACCAGCACTTGGCTGGCTTGGGTTACAGCAACCACTGGGCCCCGCGCTTGGCCAAACGCTTTGGGCGCATGGATGCCCTCAAGGACCCACGCCACAAAGTGGCAGTGACCGCTGCCATTGAGCACTTGACCGCCATCTTGGCCGCCTGGTTGCTGCAGCATCCCAAGGTGTTGGCCCAAGCCCCGCAGCGCATGCGCCAGTTGTGGCTGTGGCACGCCAGTGAAGAAATCGAGCACCGCTGCACCGCTTTTGACCTGTACCTGGCCATGCAAGGCAACGACTTGTGGCGCAAACGCTGGATGCGCGTGGCCAGCGCGTATTTCACCCTTGATTTGCTGCGCCAAACGACCCAACATTTGTGGCGCGATGG
>CAIMWY010000374.1 GCA_903845315.1 uncultured Burkholderiales bacterium | reverse complement strand
CGCAGTCGTAGTCGGCCACGATGCAGAGTTTTTTGTTGGCAGCCAGGGCATCGGCCAACAACACGGCGGCTTCACCCATGCCTTTCAAACCGTCGGGTGGCAAAAGGTGCGCCAGCGACACATCCATGCTGTGCGCATCACTCACACCACGCGCGGCATACAAGCGTGCAAGCAGGGGATGCAAGCCCGCTTGCTCCAAGGCCCAGACACTTCGAGGGGGCAAATCGCGCGGAATCAATTGCATGGTGTCATTCTTTCGGTGCGGCAACCGCCAACACGGTGTCTAAGGTGAGTGGTGTGAACTGGCGACGCACACGTTGCCACCAACTTGGGGCCAGGCTGTCGTGCACATGGTGCTCGTGTTCGCCACACAACACCAAGCGTTGGGCCTGGCCCTGTGCAGCGGCAGCCAGCACGGGCGCAATGACCTCTGAGTCCATCGCTTTCCAAGCGTCCAACCAACCCATCAGGTCTTGCTGCAAGGCACTGTCGCGCAAGCTGTTCACCACCTTCGCCGTTACGGGAGGATGCGCTGGCGAGGCAGGTAAAGCGCCTGTGCCGTGCAACCAAAACGAGTTGATGCTCACCGCGCGGTTCTCGTTGACCGCATGGGTGTAGAGCAACATTTGCATTTCGTTTTGCAAGCGGCGCAACAGTTTGGCTGCGCCACTGGGCGCTTCGCCGCCCACCAACCACGGGTCAATGTTGCGCCCCACCACGCGATCCAGCGAGGCGGTGGTTACATCCGCCAACAGGGGTGCGTGCGCCAGCCAACGACCCGGCAGATCGCGGAAGAGCGTCAAGCCGTCTTCGGCAAAAAAAGGCGCCACGCTGTTGAACAACTGCTGGTCGGTGTGGTCGTCGATCGCGAGCTGTGCCGGGTCGCCCAGGGTGACTTGGCCGTTGCTCACTTGCCAATGACACAGGCTGACAAAACCCCATGCAGAGGGGGTATTCGGTTCAGACTGGGCTGCGTGCAGGCCCAGCTCAGCTGCGCGCAAAGCGGCCCACGGCAAGCCGCCATCGGGCAAGTGCCATCCCAAAGCTTGGGCCTGCACGCGTTCGTGTGGCAGCGACAAACTCACAGGCGCCCACCCCGTCGGCGCCGCTGGCCCCACCACACGGCGTTGCGACTGCCCTACCCAAGCGCGCACATTTGGCAGTGCGGCGTTGTTGAAGACTTGCGTCAAGGCGGTGGGCCTGGGTTCTTGCGCGGTCCACAAGGCAAAAGGCACGACCGTGAGGCTGGGAGTTGGCGCGAGCGAGTCAGAAAGCATGGGCGCGATTGTCTGTGATGTGATGACACAATCGCGCCTGACATGACTGCCCCCTCCCGAATTCCCTACGAACTGCTGATTGGTTGGCGCTACACCCGCGCTGGCCGCGCCAGCGGTCGCAACGGTTTTATCTCGTTCATCTCGGGGGTGTCGATGCTGGGCATCGCCCTGGGCGTGGCTGCACTGATCATTGTGCTGAGCGTGATGAACGGTTTTCAAAAAGAAGTGCGTGACCGCATGCTGGCTGTGGTGGCGCATATTGAGTTGCTGGCCCCAGGCGGTGAAGGCTTTGCGGATGTGACGGGTTTGATGGGCCAAGCGCGTCAACACCCTTCAGTGCTGGCTGCCGCGCCCTTTGTGGCACAGCAAGCGCTGATGGCACGAGGCGACGACATGCGTGGCGCCATGGTGCGTGGCATTGCGCCCGAACTCGAAACCCAAGTCACCGACTTCACCCTGCAACTGCCCCCTGCTGTGCGTGAGGCCCTGCAAGCCGGCAGCTTCAACGTGGTGCTGGGTGGCGAGTTGGCTCGCGCGCTCGGCGTGCAAGTGGGTGACCGCGTCACCCTCGTGGCACCTGGCGGCCAAGTCACTCCCGCAGGCGTGATGCCGCGCTTGAAACAACTCACCGTGACCGGGTTGTTTGATTCCGGCCACTACGAATACGACGCCACCTTGGTGCTGCTACACATTGACGATGCGCAGCGCATTTTTCGCTTGACCTCACCCAGTGGCGTTCGCCTGAAACTCAAAGACGGTCAACAAGCTCGCAGTGTGGCGTCTGACCTGGCGACTCAATTGGGGCCAGACGTGATCGTTCGTGACTGGACCCGACAAAACCGCAACTGGTTTGCAGCCGTGCAAGTCGAGAAACGCATGATGTTCATCATCCTCACGCTGATCGTGGCTGTCGCGGCGTTCAATTTGGTCACCACCTTGGTGATGACGGTGACCGACAAACGGGCCGACATCGCCATCTTGCGCACCTTGGGTGCCAGCCCGCGCAGCATCATGGCGATTTTTGTGGTTCAAGGCGCGACCGTGGGTGTGCTCGGCACCTTGGCTGGCTTGCTGCTGGGTTTGGGCGTGGCTTTCAACATCGACGTCATCGTGCCCGCCATTGAAAACGCGCTGGGTGCGAGCTTTTTGCCACGCGACATCTACCTCATCAGCCGCATGCCCAGTGACCCGCAATCGGCCGATATTTGGCCTGTCGCCTTGATCTCTTTGTGCATGGCTTTGGCCGCCACGCTCTACCCGAGTTGGCGCGCCAGCCGCATCAACCCTGCCCAGGCGCTGCGCTATGAGTGAGCACACCCCTAACGCTCCCACACACCCCGTGCTGTTGGCGCACGACCTGGGACGACGCTTTCACGAAGGACCGCTGGACGTCACCGTGCTGCAAGGCGTCAACTTGGCCGTGCAAGCGGGTGAAACCTTGGCCATCGTCGGTGCCTCAGGTTCTGGCAAAAGCACCTTGTTGCACCTGCTGGGTGGCCTAGATGCACCGACCACTGGCACGGTGTCGTGGCTGGGTCAAGCTCTACACGGCTTGCCCGTGACCGAGCTAGGCGCGCTACGCAACCAGCACCTGGGCTTTGTCTACCAGTTCCACCATTTGTTGCCCGAATTCAGCGCCCTCGACAACGTGGCCATGCCGCTGTGGATTCGCCGCATGGACCGCGCGGCAGCCACGGCCCAAGCCCAAGCCCTCTTGCAAGCCGTGGGACTGGGGCAACGCTTGCACCACCGCCCGGCTGAGCTCTCAGGTGGTGAGCGCCAGCGCGTGGCGATTGCCCGAGCCCTCGTCACGCGCCCCGCCTGTGTGCTGGCCGACGAGCCCACCGGCAACCTCGACCGCGGCACCGCCGACCAAGTGTTCGCCCTGATGCTGCAACTGGCACACGAACAAGGTACCGCCTTTGTGCTGGTGACCCACGACAGCGCATTGGCCGCACGCTGTGACCGACAGCTGCACTTGGTTGAAGGCCAGCTCCAATAAATTCGAATTTATTGGTTTTTTGAAGTTTTTAATACTTTTGTTTGTTTTTGTGTATTATCTGTCCCATGGACGGATTCCAAGACTTTTATGCGCTGCTCGGCGTGGCCCCACAGGCAGAACCCGATGTCATTCGGGCGGCCTATCGAGTGCTGGCTCGGCGCTACCACCCCGACCGATTGGGGTCGGCCATGGGCGACTCTCGCATGGCCGAGATCAACCAAGCCTATGAGGTCTTGTCCTGCCCGGAGCGTCGCCGCGCCTATGACCAATGGCGCAGCCATCTCGATCAGCGCCAGCACGTCGCCTTGGCGTTAGGCCAAGAAGTGATGCCACCCGCCGCCACTCGCCCATCGCATCCCACCGTCTTGACCACCTACGATCGCCGCGGTCGTTTGCACGCGTTCATCTGATGCCATTCAATTTGTGCGCTTGATAATCGAGCGCCATGTTCTGGATCGACACCCACTGCCACCTTGACGCTGCTGAATTTGAGGCAGACCGCGCTCAAGTGCGCCAACACGCGCGTGCGCAAGGTGTGGGCTGTTGCGTCATTCCTGCCGTTGAAGCCGCCAATTTCAAAACCGTGCGTGCCTTGGCCCATGTCCACCAAGACGTCTATGCATTGGGCATTCATCCCCTGTACACACCGCAAGCCAACGCGGCAGATTTACAACAACTCGACCAGACATTGCAGGCGCAGCAACACGACACCCACTTGGTGGCGGTGGGCGAAATTGGCCTGGATGGTTTTGTTCCCATCATCAACACCCCCGCCACTTGGGACACCCAACAGCAGTTTTACCGGGCACAACTCAAGCTGGCGCAGCGCCACCAATTGCCGGTGATCTTGCATGTGCGCCGTTCGGCAGACAACTTGCTCAAGGGCCTGCGTGACATTCCTGTCGTGGGCGGCATTGCCCACGCCTTCAACGGCAGCCTGCAACAAGCCCACGCATTCATCGACCTCGGCTTCAAACTGGGCTTTGGTGGGGCACTCACTTTCGAGCGCGCATTGCAGTTGCGCCGTTTGGCCACCGAATTGCCGCTGTCGGCCATCGTGCTGGAAACCGATGCGCCCGATATTCCACCGCACTGGCTCTACGCTAGCGCCGAACAACGCCAAGCCGGCCAACCCCAAGGCCGCAACAGCCCCGCTGAGTTGCCGCGCATCGCCCAAGTGCTGGCTGAGTTGCGCGGCATCTCACTGGACGAGTTGGCACAAGCCACGCGGACCAATGCCTGCGCGGCACTGCCCCGCCTACAATTGTGCGTGTGAGCACCTCCATCTTGAACGCCGATTTGCATTGCCATTCCGTGGTCTCGGATGGCACCCTGACCCCCGAGGTGCTGGCCGCTCGGGCGCACGCCAATGGCGTGGAGCTGTGGGCCCTGACCGACCACGACGAAGTGGGCGGCCAACAACGCGCCTTGGCCGCAGCGCAGGCACTGGGCATGAAGTACCTCACCGGGGTTGAAATTTCAGTCACCTTTGCGGGTCAAACCGTGCACATCGTCGGCCTGGGCTTTGATGCCCAAGACCCCCGCATCGTGGAAGGTTTGCGCCGCACACGCGGTGGCCGCAGTGAGCGGGCGCAAGAAATGTCCGAGGGCTTGGCCAAGGTAGGTATTCGCGGCGCTTTTGAAGGCGCCCTCAAGTTCGTGGGCAACCCAGAGCTGATTTCGCGTACCCACTTCGCCCGATTCCTCGTGGAAAGCGGTGTTTGCCACGACACCTCCGAGGTGTTTCGTCACTACCTCACCGACGGCAAACCTGGCTTTGTGCCGCACCGCTGGGCCTCGCTCAAAGATGCGGTGCAGTGGATCACCGACTGCCACGGCGTGGCGGTGATCGCACACCCGGGCCGCTACAACTTCACAGCCAACGAAGAGTTCGCCCTGTTCACCGAATTCAAAACCCATGGCGGGCAAGGCGTCGAAGTGGTGACCGGCAGCCACACCCCACCCGAGTACGTGAAATACGCCGATATGGCGCGCGAGTTCAACTTGGTGGCCTCGCGTGGCAGCGACTTTCACAGCCCCGATGAAAGCCGCATCGACTTAGGTACCTTGCCTTGGTTGCCGGGCCAGCTCACCCCCGTGTGGGAGTTGCTGGCAGACCGCATCCAATGACCCGCCCCGCGCGTCAACCCCTGCCCATCGCAGGCATGGTCTTCACGGTGGTGGCCATGGCCTGCTTTGCGGTGCTTGACATCACCAATAAATTTTTGATCGCCAGCGTGCCCTTGCTGATGGTGTTGTGGTTTCGCTATGCCTTTCAAGCCGTGGCCAGCACCGCCTTGCTGTGGCCCAAGCGCGGCATGACCATGTTTCAGACCCAGAGCTTGGGGCTTCAATTGCTGCGCGGCTTGTTGTTGATGGTGTGCAGCACCTTGGCTTTTTTCAGCCTGCAGTACATGCCGGTGGCCGAGTTCACCGCCTTCATCATGATCACTCCGTTGGTGGTCACCGCCTTGGCGCGCTTTGTCATGAAAGAGCGTGTCTCGTTGTGGCGCTGGGTATTTGTAACTGGGGGCTTGATCGGCGCACTGCTGATTGTTCGACCGGGCGGCAGTCTAGACCCCAGCCACGCTTGGCTGCCCTTGAGCTTGGTCTTCGTCAATGCCAGTTTTCAAATCTTGACCAGCCACATGGCCAAAACCGAAAACCCAATCTCCATGCACCTCTACACCGGCTGGGTGGGGGCCGCCTTGGCCACTGGCTTGGTGATGATGGGGGCTTGGACCACCGACATCACCAATTTCGAGTGGGAGTTGATGTGCCTGATCGGCTTGACCGCCACCCTGGGCCACTACCTGCTGATCTTGGCGTTTTTTCGCGCCCCAGCCGCCAGCGTGACGCCTTTTCTCTACAGCGGTATCGCCTTTGCCACGCTAGGCGGTTGGGTGGTGTTCGCCCACATTCCAGACCCACTGGCGCGCATGGGCATGGTGCTGATCGCGCTGTGCGGCATTGGCGCAGGTTGGCTGAGCCAATGCGAACACGCGGCGAGTTGAGATGGCCCAGTTCCTTCAAGTTCACCCCGACAACCCCCAGCAGCGCTTGCTCAAGCAAGCCGCAGCCCTGCTCTCACGCGGCGGTGTGGTGGCCGTGCCCACCGACTCCAGCTACGCCTTGGTCTGCCACCTCGACGACAAGGCGGCGGTCGAGCACATGCGACGCATGCGCCAAGTCGACGACAAACACCACCTCACCCTGATGTGCCGTGACCTGTCGGAGTTGGCCAACTATGCGCGGGTCGACAACCGACAATACCGTTTGCTCAAAGCTGCGACACCCGGGGCCTACACCTTTATCTTGGAAGCCTCAAAAGAGGTACCCCGTCGCGTCAGCCACCCCCAGCGCAAAACCATTGGCTTGCGGGTGCCACAAAACCGCAGCTTGCTGGACTTATTGGAACTGCACGGTGCGCCCTTGCTGGCCACCACCTTGATTGCCCCGGGTGAGTCAGACCCGATGAATGACGGCCAAGAAATTCGCGATCGCTTTGAACACGATCTGGCGGCTGTGATTGATGCAGGGGCCTGCCCCTTAGAGTCCACCACCGTGGTCGACCTCACCACCATGGACAACGGCGGCGAACCCACCTTGATTCGTCAGGGCCGCGGCCCCCTGAGCGCCTTGGGGTTGCAGTGAGCCCAAGGGCTTGGATGCGAGAATGTTTGTGTGAATTTTCCAGACCTGATTCAAACCGTTTTAATTTATGCCTTGCCGGTGATCTTTGCCATCACCTTGCATGAAGCAGCGCACGGCTATGTGGCCCACCTTTTGGGCGACAACACGGCGTGGATGATGGGTCGCGTCACCCTCAACCCCATGCCCCACATCGACCCCATGGGCACGATCGTGATCCCGGCCCTGCTGTACGTGGCCACGGGCGGGAGTTTTTTGTTTGGCTACGCGCGGCCCGTGCCAGTGCGCTTTGGAAATTTGCACAACCCTAAACGCGACATGATGTGGGTCTCGTTGGCAGGGCCTGCCATCAACTTCATCCAAGCATGGGCTTGGTTGTTGGCGTTTTATGTGATGAACAGCATGGGCGTGACCGAAGACTATTTCTTGAAAATGAGCTTGGCTGGCGTGGTGGTGAACGTCTCGATGTTTGTCTTCAACCTGTTCCCTTTGCCCCCCTTGGACGGAGGCCGTGTGCTGGTGGGTTTGCTGCCTTGGAAACAAGCCGTTTGGTTGTCCAAGGTCGAACCCTATGGCATGTACGTGGTGTTGGCCTTGGTGGCCTTTCACATCCTCAACGATTATTGGATGGGGCCACTCATGAAATGGACCCTGTTCGCTTTGTCACTCATGCTGAGTCCTTTTGAATTTTTACTGAAGCCTTGATCTCATGAAAGAACGCGTTCTCTCCGGCATGCGCCCCACAGGTGCTTTGCATTTGGGCCACTACCACGGCGCTTTGAAAAACTGGGTGCGTTTGCAGTCGCAAATGGATTGCTACTTTTTCGTCGCCGACTGGCACGCCTTGACCACCCACTACGAGAGCCGTGAGGTGATTGAAAAAAATGTCTATGAAATGGTCATCGACTGGTTGGCCACGGGGCTCGACCCGGAACAATGCACCTTGTTTTTACAAAGCCGTATCCCTGAACACGCCGAGCTGTTCACCCTCTTGGCCATGGGCACACCGCTGGGTTGGTTGGAACGCGTGCCCACCTACAAAGACCAACAAGAAAAGCTCAAAGACAAAGACCTGACCACGTACGGCTTTTTGGGCTACCCGCTGCTGCAGGCAGCAGACATCTTGATCTACAAAGCCAAGTACGTGCCTGTGGGCGAAGACCAAGCCAGCCATGTGGAGCTCACGCGCGAAGCCGCGCGCCGTTTCAACCACTTGTATGGTCGGGAAATCAACGCCGAAGCAAAAATTCAAGCCAGCTTGGACAAGTTGCCCAAAGACAGCGTCAAACGCCTAGAAAAGTCACGCAAGGCCTACCAAGAAACGGGCGACACCAAAGCCATGGAGGGCGCCTTGGGCTATCTCGCTTCTGCGCCTGAACTCTTGGTGGAAGACCGCGAGCGCTTGGAGGGCTACTTCAAGGGCACGGGCAAGATCGTGCTGCCCGAGCCGCAAATCTTGCTCACCGAGGCCAGCAAATTGCCCGGTTTGGACGGTGCCAAGATGAGCAAGAGCTACAACAACGCCATTGCCATCCGCGAAGACCGCGCCAGCATTGAGCACAAAGTCAAACGCATGCCCACCGACCCAGCACGCATCAAACGCACCGACGCTGGCGACCCCGAAAAATGCCCGGTCTGGCAATTTCACCGCGTTTACAGCAGCGAAAACCAACGCCAATGGGTAACCCAAGGCTGCAAAAGTGCAGGCATTGGCTGCCTAGAATGCAAGCAGCCGATCATCGACGCCATCTTGCAAGAACAACAACCCATGCTTGAACGCGCAGAGCCTTATGTGACTAACCCTAAAATAGTTCGTGATATCGTTGATGCAGGTACTGAAAAAGCACGTATCACCGCCAGAGAAACGATGCGCGATGTGCGCGAAGCCATTGGGCTGAACTACTGAAAGCAGGAGAGAAGAAAATGAGTCTGTACATCATTGATGACCACCCACTGGTTCGCCAAGCGATTGCCATGTTGTTGCGCCGCATGAAGCCAGCAGCCAAAGTCATCGAGCTCGAAAAATTCAGCGAGCTGCAAGCCGCCATCATCAAAAACGGTACGCCTGAGTTGTTTGTGCTCGACCTTTTGCTGCCCGGTGTCAAAGGCACCACCGCCGTGAGCGAAGTCAAAGGCATGTATGGCGAAGTGCCCTTGGTGGTGATCTCGTCCATGCCCGCGGGTGAAGCCGAAGAAACCTGCATCGAAGCAGGGGCTGACCTCTACATTGAAAAATCTACCTCGGCCAACGAAATTTCTGCCGCCATCCAAGGCCTGTTTGCCGCTGCCGATGGCCATCCCGACGAAGAAGTGGTGGTTGCGGGCGACACCAAGTTGTCCAAGCGCCAAAAGCAATTGATCATCATGCTGGACCGTGGTTTGAGCAACCGCGACATTGCTGCTGAGCTTGAGATCAGCGAGCACACCGTCAAGGTTCACCTATGGCGCTTGTTCCGTCGCTTGAACGTCAAGAGTCGCACGCAAACCCTGCACTTCGCGCGCATGCACGGCTTGCTGTAAACCTCAAGCCACCTCACCCACAACAAAGCCGCTCATTGAGCGGCTTTGTTGTTTTTCGACGCACGACAAGACTTAACGCCAAGCCTCTCGCACCATCAAATTCAAGCCTGCCGTGCCGGGTTTGACGGGACTCACACTCACACCTAAGTCGCCGGGTTGTGGCGTCGCTTGCCCAGACTTGGAGATGCGCACACGCATGGTCACTTCGTCCATCGATGAGAGCTTGGCCGATGGGCTCATGGCCGTGCTGTCGTCGAGCACAAAGTCGTAGGGCAGCTGCGCTGCGGTGATGCGCACAATCGCCAGCGGCATGCGCGATCCCGACACCGGCGTGGCATAAATAAAGACCGCATCGGTGGGCGAGACTTTGTCGGCCAACTCACTGACCAAGCTGACACGACCGCTGATGCTAGAGACCGAGAGCGCTGGATTCTTGGCAGAGACTGCGCTGCTGCGACCGGGCACCGGCGGCAAGCCCATCTTCTCGCGCGTTTCAGCGATGGCGCGATCGAGCTCGGGGGCATCGGGCGAATCGGGCGAAACCTCTTCGCGCGCACGCTCCCAAAACCGCAAGGCCGAACGGAAATTGCCTTCGGCAAACGAGGCACTGCCAGCCAACAACAAGGCATTGAGGTGATGCGGGTCAGCGGTGAGCACACGCTGCAAGATGGCCCAGGGCTCACCCGCGAAATTGCCGTCATTTTTTTGCGCCATGATTTCGGCGCGCTCGACCATCACGTTGTCGTCGCGGCTCAACTCGAGTGCTTTGCGCAAGGCTTCATCGGCCTCGTCGAAACGTCCCATGGCGCGTTGCACACGCCCGAGCATGACCCAACCATCTACATTGCTGGGGTCGTCTTGCAAGCGCCGCGTCAGCGACGTGGCCATGGTCATCAGCTTTTCTTGCGTGATCTCGCCGCCATGGTCGGCCCCTTGTTGCGCGGCTTTGGGGTCTAGGGCCTCAGGGTCGCCGAGCACGCTGTACATCGGCACCGCCAAGGCTGGCACCAACACCAGCATGGCCAACATCCACAGCCAGGGTTTGCGCAACGGCGCAGTGGCCACAGCCTCAGACGCAACGGCGTCGGCGGCGGGCGCCTGCTCGGGCATGCCCACATCGTCCAATAAGCGATGGCGCAACTCGTCTTGGCCAATCTGCAACTCGTGGTCGTTCAAATTGCCCAAGTCATGTTCGCGCTGCAAATCAGCCAACTGGTCGCGGTACACCGCAGCATTGGCCAGTGCGGGGTTGTCTATCGCTTGCGCGGCACTCTGACTCGCTTGCACAGCAGCCACATGGCCACGCCACAGGCCCCAGCACAACACGGCCACCACCACCAGGGTCAAGCCCATGGCAGCCAAAATAAAAACAAGAGAAGGGGTCACATCAACCTTTCAACCATTGCTCGGCACGGGCGCGGTCTTCGTCGCTGAGTGCCTGCGGTTTCACTTGTGCACGGCGTGCCTGCAAGTACCGACCTAAAAACACAACAGCCAGCAGCATCAACACAAACGGGCCAAACCAGAGTACCCAGGTCAAAGGCTTGACCTCGGGGCGGTACAACACAAAGTCGCCATAACGGGCCACCAAAAAGTCTTTCACTTCTTGGTCGCTTTTGCCTTCACGGATCAAGCTGCGCACCTCACGGCGCAAGTCATCGGCCAGCTCGGCCTGAGACGAAGCCAAAGATTCGTTTTGACACACCAAGCAGCGCAACTCTTGCGACAACACCACCAAGCGCGCTTCCACCACCGGGTCTTGCGCCATGGCAGCCGCCTCCGGGCCAATGCCCTGCGCATGGACCTGAACCTGGAGCTGCATCACGCAGCCCAACAGCACCCAACACCAGCGTTGCATCATGATTTGTCCAATGTATCGATCAAGGGCACGATCTTCTCAGCCAGCAAAGAAGGCGTCACCGCGCCCACATGCTTGAAGCGAATCACGCCCTCTTTGTCAATGACGTAGGTCTCTGGCACGCCATACACGCCATAGTCAATGCCCACGCGTCCGTCCAAGTCCATCACCGAGTTGATGTAGGGGTTGCCATGGCGCTTGAGCCAAACCCAGCTGCGCTCACGCGCGACTTGCAGCTTGACGTCGGGGCCTTGTTTGGCCGCGTCGTCTTGAGGTTGAATTTCTTTGTAGCTCAAACCCACAATCGGCACCGCATGCTTTTTGGCAAACGCCACCAACACCGGATGCTCTTCGCGACACGCCACACACCAGGTGGCCCACACATTGAAGATCCACACCTTGCCGCGCATGTCGGCAGGCGAAAACATGGCGTCACCCTCTAAGGTGTGCAGGCTGAATGCAGGCGCGGGCTTGTTGATCAGCGGCGAGGGAATTTCACGCGGGTTGCGGTTCAAGCCAATGGCCAAAAACACCACCAAACCAAAAAACAGCGCGAGCGGAATCAAAAACTTTTTCATGATGTTGTCCTGCGGTATCTGCGGTCCAAGGCAGCCAACACGCCACCCAACACCATCAACAAAATGCCGGCCCACAGCCACGGCACAAAAGGCTTGTAGTACACGCGCATGCTCCACTCGGTGCGTGCATCGTCCAAGGCGTCGCCCAAGGACACATACAGGTCGCGCATAAAGCCTGAGTCAATGGCGGCTTCTGTCATGGGCATGGCCGACGAGAAATAACGCCGCTTTTCTGGCTGCATCAGCTCCACCACCTGGCCATCGCGCAGCACTTGCACATCGGCACGGGTGGCCTTGTAGTTGGGGCCTTGCACTTCGTCCAGGCGGTCCAAGCGGAAGGTGTAAGGCGCAATCGTCACCACGTCGCCCACATGCATGCGCACATCGCGCTCCACCTCGTACGACTTGACGCCGGTGACACCCACCACCAACACCGCCATGCCAAAGTGGGCAATGTGCTGGCCCCAAAACGACAGGCCGATACGCCCGGGTTTGCGCACCCGCGCAATGACTTGCTGCAAGGTGCCCAAGCCCACCCAAGCACCCAAAAACAAGCCCAGCACCGTGGTCACAGACCAGCCGCCTAAAAAGTAAGGCCAGGCCAAGGCCACCACCAACGCACCCGCAGCGGTGAAACGCAGCTGATGCACCAACTCAGCCACGTGCGCCTCACGCCAACGCGCGATGGAGCCTGGAATCATCAAAAACACCACCGGCACCAACAGCGGCGCAAACACCGCATTGAAATACGGCGGCCCCACCGACAACTTGCCCAAGTTGAGCGCGTCAATGATCAGCGGGTAAATCGTGCCCAACAACACGGCGGCCGTGGCCACCACCAGCAACACACTATTGGCCAGCAAGAACGACTCGCGCGACACCAAGGCCATGCGCCCACCCAGGGTGACGCGCGGCGCACGCCAAGCAAACAAGGTGAGCGACGAGCCCACCACCACGGCCAAGAAGATCAGCACAAAAATACCGCGCTTGGGGTCTGACGCAAACGCGTGCACCGAGGTCAGCACACCGGAGCGAACCAAGAACGTGCCCAACAACGAGAGTGAAAACGCGGCAATGGCCAATAACACCGTCCACGCCTTGAAGCTGCCGCGCTTTTCGGTCACCATCAGCGAATGAATGAGGGCCGTGGCCACCAACCAAGGCATGAGTGAGGCGTTCTCCACCGGGTCCCAAAACCACCAACCGCCCCAGCCCAGCTCGTAATAAGCCCACCATGAGCCCAAGCCAATGCCAAAGGTCAGAAAGGTCCAGGCAATCACCGTCCAGGGACGCGACCAACGCGCCCACGCTGCGTCTAGTCGACCACTCAGCAAGGCAGCCAGTGCAAACGCAAACGCCACCGACATGCCCACATAGCCCATATAGAGCATGGGCGGGTGAATCACCAGCCCTGGGTCTTGCAGCAAGGGGTTGAGGTCTCGCCCATCCAAAGCCGCAGGCAGCAAACGCTCAAACGGGTTAGAGGTGGTCAAGATAAAGAGCAAAAAGCCCACCGAAATCAAGCCCAACACACCCAGCACCCGCGCCACCATGTCGAGTGGCAAACTGCGTGAAAACATCGCCACCGCCACCGACCACAGGGCCAGCAACAACACCCACAACAACAGCGAGCCTTCATGGCCACCCCACACAGCCGCGAACTGGTAGGGCTTGGGCAACAAGGAGTTGGAGTGCTGTGCCACGTACTGCACAGAAAAATCATTGTTCAAAAAACAAGCGGCCAAAGCACCAAAGGCCAAGGCCACCAACACAAACTGCAGGGCCGCCGTGGGGCGCGCCAAGCTTTGCAAGGTAATTTGCATAGGGGATTGAGGCACATAGGTGCCCACCAGCGGCAACACCGCTTGCACCAAAGCCACCACGGCGGCCAGGATGAGGGCGAAATGCCCGAGTTCAGCGGTCATGGTGCGGCCTTCACAGATTGGGCTGCTTTGGCAGCTGCGGCTTGGTCGAGCGCGTGCTTGGCTTCAGGCGGCATGTAGTTCTCGTCGTGCTTGGCCAGCACTTCGCTGGCCACAAACACGCCATCGTCACCGAGCTTGCCTTGTGCCACCACACCGCGACCCTCTTTGAACAAATCGGGCAACAATCCCACAAAAGTCACCGTCATCTCTTGGGCGGTGTCAGTCACCACAAAACGTACGCTGTTGCCGTCACGCTGCAAGCTGCCTTCTTTGACCATGCCACCCGCACGAAACGTTCGCCCCTTGGGCGCTTCGCCTTGCTGGACTTGTGTGGGCGTGAAGAAGAACACCAGATTGCTCTGGAATGCATTCAATACAAAAGCGGCAGCCCCCGCCAACACCACGATGCCAATGGCAATCAGGGCAAAGCGCTTGGTTCTTGGTTTCATCACAACATATCCTCAGAAGGCAAATCCATCAGCGCGCGTTCAGCACGCAATTGCGCCAGCACGTGGCGCTGCGCGCGAAACGCTTGCACCACCTCAAGCAGCAGCAGACCAAAGGTCACGCCCATGCTGCCCCACACATAAACGCCATAGCCGCCCATGGCCCAAAAATCAGTCCAGCTGTTCCAGATCATGGCTGCACCTCCGGCAAATCTTGCACCCAGGTGGCATGGCGCTCACGCTGCAAAATCAAGGTGCGCACGCGGTACAGCACCAAGGCCAAGGTGTAAAACCAAAACGCCAGCGCCATCAGCAACATGCCCCACAGCATGACCGCCGCCATGGTGGGCGACTTGGTCAACGACACCGAAGCGCCTTGGTGCAAGGTGTTCCACCACTTGACCGAAAAATAAATGATCGGCACGTTGATGGCGCCCACAATCGCCACCAAGGCACCGGCGCGGTCGCCACGGCGCGTGTCATCGATCGCCGAGGTCAAGGCGATATAGCCCAAGTACAAAAAGAACAGAATCAGCTCAGAGGTCAAGCGCGCGTCCCAGACCCACCATGCACCCCACATGGGCTTGCCCCACAAGGCACCGGTCCACAAAGACAAAAACGCAAACAAAGCACCGGTGGGTGCCAAGGCCCGGGTCATCATGCCGGAGAGTCGGGTGTTGAAGGTCAGCCCCAACACACTCCAAAAAGCCATGGCCATGTAGATGACCATCGACATCCAAGAAGCGGGCACGTGAACAAAAATGATGCGGTAGCCCTCGCCCTGCTGAAAGTCAGTGGGTGCCACCATGAAGCCCAACCACAGGCCCCAGCACAGCAGCACACTGGCCAATAACGCGCACCAAGGCCACAGGCGTTGCGCCAAACCGTAAAAAGTTTGTGGCGCAGCGTAATAAAACCAGTTGATGCCGGGGCGCGAATTGTGTGTCTGCAATTTATCTGTGTGCGCTCTGGGCGCAATGTGTGTGTGGTCAGATTTTAAGCGCTTGGCCCCTGTCCATCGGGCGACTACAGGGGCCATTGTGCGCGTCTTCGTTTGACTTGGATCAACGCATGCATGGGCCAAGCGTGCGATTCTTCAAACACCACTACAAAGAATCGGGAGACAGCTCAATGACACACCAAAGTATTCGAATTATCCGAGAGGAGCATGCCGCGCTGTCGGCCATGCTGCAATCTTTGCGCATGATGCTCAAACGAGGCACCAAAGACGAACCTGAAAGATTTTTTGATGTGATGCGTGCCATGCTGTTCTACATCGACGAATTTCCAGAACGTCTGCACCACACCAAGGAATCGACCCTGCTCTTTCCGCCTGTGCTTGAGCGCGCACCGCATTGCCAAGAGGTGATTGCACAGTTAGAAAAAGACCATCAAAAAGGCGAGTCCAACATCCGCGAGTTGCAACACCTGTTGCTGGCCTGGGAGCTATTGGGCGATTCGCGCCGCGATGCCTTTGAAAAAGCATCCCACACCTTCTTAGACTTTTACATGCATCACATGCACATGGAAGAGACCGTGGTCATCCCAGAAGCCCTCAAAGTGTTGACCGACGACGACTGGAAAAAACTCGACGCCGCTTTTGCCACCAACTGCGATCCGCTCACTGGCAAATACCCGCGCGAGCCTTTGTATGACCGCTTGTTCACGCGCATCACCATGAATGCACCTGAGCCCATTGGGCTGGGAAGACACTGATGTCACAACGTGCCACCCCCAGCGCTGACGCGCATGCCAACGAATCAGACCGCCCGCTGGAAGACTTCACCAACTCGCACTTTGGCATCGTCATCCAACTCGACCGCTTGGCCGAATTGCCGGCGCTCTTAGCTCCGGCCGAATTGGCCCGCAAAACTGCCAAGAACGCGCACACCTTCTTTCATGCAGTGGTCTACAGCCACCACCGTGAAGAAGAACACGCCCTGTTTCCTGCCGTCTGCAAAAGCGCCCAAGCCGGGCCTGAGTTGGCAAGGGTGCAAGCCATGGTCGAGTCGCTGGTGGCCCAACACCGCTTGCTTGAATCGCTGTGGGAGTCGATTGAGCCTGAGTTGAAAAAAGTCGCCAAAGGCACTGACCACCGACTCAACACCGCCGTGTTGACCGAGTTGGTCGAGCGCTACCAAGACCATGCACGCTTTGAAGAGCGCGAGTTCTTGCCCCTCGCGCATCGCATCCTCAGCCGCAACCCCAACCACATGGAGGCCTTGGGTATCTCATTGCACATGATGCATCGGCCCACCTACTTGGCTGCGCACATCTGAGCGACAGCAAGCCCACAAAAAAAAGGCCGATGCATGCATCGGCCTTTTTGTCATCTGCAGTGCCCCAAGGGGCCCTGCAGGGTGAACACTCAATCGTCTGCATCTTCATACTCTTTGGGCAACTGGTGTGCAATGCCCTTGTGGCAGTCGATGCAGGTTTTGCCTTCTTCTTTGGCTTTCATGTGCTTTCTATATGGCGTTTGCTTTTGCAACTCAGGGCTCATGGCATCAAAGCTGTGGCAGTTGCGGCATTCGCGTGAGTTGCTCTCTTTCATGCGCTCCCATTCGTGCCCGGCCAACTCCATGCGCTTGGCTTCAAACTTTTCTTTGGTGTCAATGCTGCCGGTGAGTTTGCCCCAAATTTCAAAGCTGGCTTTGGACTTGCGAATCATCTTGTGCACCCAGTCTTTGGGCACGTGGCAGTCTGAGCAAATGGCGCGCACGCCTGTGCGGTTGCTGTAGTGGATGGTCTCTTTGTACTCTTGGTACACCGTGTCACGCATCTCATGGCAGGTGGTGCAAAACTCCAAGGTGTTGGTCATCTCCATGCCGGTGTTGAAGCCGCCCCAAAAGAGAATGCCCGCCACAAACGAAGTGCCGGCAATGCCAATCAATGAATACTTGGCGCTGGGTTTTTTCAAAACACCCCACATGCGCTTTAAAAACCCGGGTTGTTCGTCTTTCATTTTGACCATCCGATCTACTGAATTGAAAAAAGCGAGGTCATTGCTGACCTCGCAAACTCATCACACACAATTTGTTACTTGATTTGTGGATCAGAAGTTATGGATAAAGCTCGCACCAAATGCGTTGGCAGAGTAACTGCCAGAAGTTTGATTGGTCGGCATCATGTTTGTGGGGTTAGAGCCCAGTTGATACCCGTTGTAGAAGTAGTCGCTCATGCTCATGCGCTGTTGCAAATAGACCAAGACTACCTTTGAGGATTTGTCTACTTGGTAAGTGCCAGTGAGTTTCAGACGCGTGGTTGAGGTGCGAATGTCTGGCAGTTGGCCACAAGACAAAATTGTTGGGTCACTACAAGTTTTGGAACCCGTGGCGACAGTCGTGGCATTCGTGTAATTGAGCTGCGTGTTGTAGCCTGCATTGCCCAAGGAATAGCTCAGGTCGCCGGCCAGTTCAAACTTGCCAGCCATCAAACCACCTTGCTTGAATCCCAAGCCCACGGTCAAGT
>CAIMWY010000373.1 GCA_903845315.1 uncultured Burkholderiales bacterium | reverse complement strand
CGCACGGGCCTCGTGCAGCACCTCTTGCAGCGGGCCATGCACCCAACTCACCAAGGGCTTGCCGCTGAGTGCTTTGAGGGCGGCGCCGCAGTAGGTGGGGCCAAAGTTGTGGCTGGCCACGATGATGTCGTGTTGTTTAGCCGCTTGCACCAGCGTGTGCCAATGGGTTTGCCGCCAATGCAGGGCGGTGATGTGCCAGTCGGCTTCGCCCAAGGCCTGTTGCAAGGTGTGGCTCATGGTGGCCACGCCACCCCAACCGGGTTCTTGCAGCATCAGCACGCGGCGCTTGACTTGGGTCACGTTGGCTTCTCGGCGTTTGTCGTGGGGCTCAGCGGGCACCAAAACCGGTGAGCACGGTGCGCACGGTTTTCATGGCGATGAGCAGGTCCAGCGCCAGCGAGTAGTGGGCCACGTAGTACAGGTCGTAGCTCAGTTTCACGCGGGTGCTGTCGGCGCTGTCGGCGTAGCCGTGTTGCACCTGCGCCCAGCCGGTCAGGCCCGGGCGCACCAGGTGTCGGTAGGGGTAGCTGGGAATGCTGGTGGCAAAGTCGCGCACAAAGGCCGCTTGCTCAGGGCGCGGGCCGATCAAGCTCATCTGGCCCCACAGCACGTTCCACAGCTGCGGCAATTCGTCCAAGCGGCTGCGACGGATGAACTGGCCCACGCGGGTGATGCGTGGGTCATCGGCTCGGGCAAAGCGGCTGGTGGCTGAGGGGGCGCCATGCACCATGCTGCGAAATTTCCACAGCCTGAAGGCTTGGCCGTAGCGGCCAATGCGGGTTTGCGAATACAAGGCAGGGCCTGCCGAGTCCCAGCGCACCGCAACGCCGACTGCCAAGGCCAAGGGCAACCACAGCGGCGCGAACAGCAGCACCAAGCTCAGGTCGATCAGGCGTTTGAGGCGGTCGTAGCCGGGGTCGTTGTCGATCTCCCACAGCGCATCGGCGGCGGCAGGCAGCATCTTGCGGCCACTCACCAGCTCGGCCACGGCCTCCACGCTGTACAGGCGTAAATGCTGCATCTTGAGCTGGCTCAGCAGCCGCGTGCGCTCTGGCGTGTGGGGCACCTGGCGGTCCAGCACCACGCCATCGCAGGCGGGCAGGGCCACATTGGCGCCCACGCTCCAAGCTTGCAGCGTGATGGCGCGCGGGTCGAGGGCTTGGGGCTGCAGGCAGTGGGCCAGCTGCGTGGGCACGTTGGCGTCCAGGTGCACCAGGTGCAGTGCGCGTTGTCCGACGCGGCGGCGGTAACCCCACCACAGCCACAGCGTGGTCACGGCATAGGCCCACACCACGGCGGCGCGTGAGTAGGGTTGCTGCAACAGCGCAAAGCCCAAGGGCGTGAACAAGAACGGCGCCGAGGTGGACACCCACAGCACGCCGCTGCGCTCGGCCAGTGGCAGGTGCGAGGCGCGCATGAGCAACTGCGCGGCCACGGCATAGGGCAGCGCACACCACCACAAGGTGTCGGCAAATTGGTAGGTGACCCAGCCCAGGCCCTCCAGCCCTTGGGCCAACAGCAAGCTGGGCAACAGCAGCCAAGCGCCCCACAGGGTCCAGCTTTGCAGCGCGTCGCGACGCCGCACCGTGGCCGACACCAAGGCCGATCCCAGCGTGGTGCTGGGGCGCGAGGTGGCAAAGTCTTCACTCAAGCACTGTTGGTACACCGCCATCACACGGTGGGCCATATCGTCGCGGGTGAACTGCGCTTCAAAGCGCGCTTGGGCGGCCAGCCCCAAGCGCTGGCGCAGGGCGGGGTCTTGGGCCAAACGCAGCAGCTGGTGGGCCACGGCCTGTTCGGTGTTGGCCACCAACAGGCCTTCGTGGCCGTGCATGATTTGCTCACGCAGACCGGGCAAGTCGCTGGCCAGCACGGGCAGGCCAGCACGCATGGCTTCGAGCACGGTGATGGGCATGCCTTCGTGGTCAGACAGCAGCACAAACACCTCGTGCTGCGTGAGCAACTCAGCCACATGGTTCACGTCGCCCGCCCAGGTGATGTGTTGCAAACCCAGTTGAGCGGCCAGCGCTTGGTGCTGGGCCAGCAAGGGGCCGTCGCCCGCCAACGTCACAGGCAGCTCGTGCCCCAGCCAGTCGCGCACTTTGGCCAAGGCGCGCAGCAGCAGGTCGTGCCGCTTGGGCGACTTCATGCGCGCCACCATGATCAGGCGGGGCGTGGTGTTTGTGGGCGGCGCCACGGCATGCGCAACATCGGATGCGAGAGGGCTCGCAGCGCTGGGCATCTGCTTGTGATCGGCGCTGGGCTGACTCAAGCGCGCAATGCCGTTGGCGATGACGTGCACGCGTTCTGACGCAATGGGCAACTGGTGGGCCAGGGCGCGCTCGAAGGCAGACACGCAAATCATTTGCGTGGTCCAGCCCGACAAGAAGCGTTCGGCCAGCGCCGCCAAGTGACGGCGCAGCCACGGGATTTCGGCTTTGAAGCCAAAGCCATGCACGGTGTAGACCACCGGGCGCGCGGTGCGCTGGCAGGCCAAGCGCGCGGCCAGCCCGGCGATGGCGCTGTGGGCATGGATCAGATCAGGCGGGTTGGCCTCGATCAGCGCAATCAGTTGCTGCACGGCTGGCCACAGGCGCCAAGGCAGCATGGACTCGACCATGGAGGGCAGTGGACACACGCGCACGCCGAGCGCGTGCAACTGCTGGCCCAACACCGAGGCTTCGGTCGGGCCGCCAATCACCACGGTGAAGTTGATCTGGGTGTGCAAGGCTTCGCACAAGGCCAGCACATGGCTTTGCGCGCCACCGGCCTCGCCTTTGGTGATGACCAGCATCACTTGCGGTTTGTGCGCGACCTCAGTGACCGCCTTGCGCCCACGCGCCCAAGGGCTGTTGCGGCGGGGTTGGGCTTGTGTCGCGGGCTCGGCGTGAACAGTCGGTGGGGCTTCGACGATCTGTGGCTCTGCCGATGGCGCGAGCGGCTCAGGGGGGAGGAACGCTGCGCTGCCGACCTGCACAGCAGCTTCTGCTTCGGAAGGGACAGGCGCAGGCGCAGGAGGCTGCGTATCTGGTTCGATCGGTGTCTGGTCTGCCAGCGCTGGCGCTGCAGCAGCAGAACTGCTTGTGCTCGGCGCGCGTTTGGCGCGTGGTTTTTTCGCCTCTGGCGCGGGCGGCGCTGGCAGTTCGTCGCCAAACAAAGACAGGTTGCCGTCGTCGTGGGTGCTCATAGCGGGGTGTCAAAGCCTTGTGGGTTCATCGATTGCCAGCGCCAAGCGTCGGCGCACATGCGCTCGAGTCCGAGGTGGGTGTGCCACTTCAGCAGGGCCAAGGCTCGGCTGGGGTCGGCCAAGCATTGGGCCACATCGCCCGGGCGGCGCGCCACCACGCGGTGGGCAATGGGCACGCCGTTGACGCGGGCAAAGGTGTCCACCATGTCTTGCACGCTCACGCCTTGGCCGGTGCCCAGGTTGACGGTGAGCAGCTTGGGTGAGTCCAAAGCGCGCAAGGCGGCCAAGTGGCCTTCGGCCAAGTCCATCACATGCAGGTAGTCGCGCACGCCGGTGCCATCGGGCGTGGGGTAGTCGTTGCCAAAAATCTGCAGTGCGTCGCGCTGGCCCAGGGCCACTTGGGTGATGTAGGGCATCAGGTTGTTGGGAATGCCGTTGGGCGCTTCGCCCAGCAAGCCGCTCTCGTGCGCGCCCACGGGGTTGAAGTAACGCAGGATGGCGATGTGCCAACGCGGGTCGGCCGCCTGCAACTCGCGCAAAGCGTCTTCGCACATCAGCTTGCTGCGGCCATAGGGGTTGGTGGCGGTCAGTGGCGCAGTTTCGGGGATGGGCACCACGGCCGGGTCGCCATACACCGTGGCCGACGAGCTGAACACGATGCGCCGCACGTGGGCGCGGTCCATGGCTTGCAGCAGGCTTAGGGTGCCCGCCACGTTGTTGTCGAGGTAACGCAGGGGCTGGGCCACCGACTCGCCCACGGCCTTGAGCCCGGCAAAGTGCACCACGCCCCCAAAGTGGTGGCGGGCAAACAGGGCGTCCAAGGCTTGGGCATCGCGGATG
>CAIMWY010000372.1 GCA_903845315.1 uncultured Burkholderiales bacterium | reverse complement strand
GTATTCGGTGGTGCGAAAGTTTTGAGCCTTGAGGTACGAAAACGCAGGAGCCGCGCCTTGAATGCGAATGCCCTCGGGATGGGCCGTGACGGTGGCCCCTGCATCGCGCAGCTTGTCGATGACCGCATCCAAATGGTCGGCGCGGGCATGACGCAACAACACATCGCCCCCCGTGGCGGCCACAGCACACAAAAAGGTGCCTGCTTCAATGCGGTCGGCCACCACCTGGTGGTGACAGCCTGTCAAACGGCTCACGCCTTGAACGTGAATGCGGCTGCTGCCGTGGCCTTCAATCTTGGCACCCATGGCAATCAGCATCTCGGCCAAGTCTGGAATTTCGGGCTCTTGGGCGGCGTTTTCCAACACCGTCTCGCCGTCGGCCAAAGCCGCCGCCATTAAGAAGTTTTCGGTGCCCGTGACCGTGACCATGTCGGTGGCAATGCGCGCACCCTTCAAACGTGTCAAACCCGGCTTGAGCTTGGCCAGCATGTAGCCGTGTGCCACTTCAATCTCGGCGCCCATGGCTTGCAAGCCCTTGATGTGCTGATCCACCGGGCGCGAGCCAATGGCGCAACCGCCGGGCAGCGACACCTTGGCATGGCCAAAACGTGCCAGCAATGGCCCCAAGGCCAATACCGACGCACGCATGGTTTTGACCAACTCATATGGGGCTTCGGGGTTGCTCAAACTCCCTGCATTCAAATGCACCGCCCCTGCCTCATCGCGCTGCGCCGTGACACCCATGTTGCGGATCAGCTTGAGCATGGTGGCCACGTCTTGCAGTTGCGGCACATTGCCCAGCACCACGGTTTGGTCGGTCAACAAAGCTGCGCACAGTTCGGGCAAAGCAGCGTTCTTGGCGCCCGAAATCAGCACCTCGCCGTTTAGCGTGCGACCACCACGAATCAATAGTTTGTCCATACAGTTGGGGGCTCAGGCGCGATCAGCCGCTGGCAGGGCTTGCCACTCAGCGGGGGTGTAGGTTTTCATCGACAAGGCGTGGACCTCATCGGTGTGCATTTTGTCACCCAGCGTGGCATAGACACGCTGGTGGCGTTGAATCAGGCGCTTGCCCTCAAACTCAGCCGACACCAAAGTGGCGTACCAATGGCGGCCATCCCCGTTGACATGCAAATGCTCGCAAGACAGCTTGGCAGCAATCAATGCCTGGAGTTCTTGTGCGGTGATCATGCGTTCAGCCTCGAATTTTGTAGCCCGTGCGGAGCAAATGCAGCGCCACGGCCGAAACCGCTAGCAAGCAAGACAGCACCAGCCCCAGACTTAACCATGGCGAAACATCGCTTTGGCCAAAAAAGCCATAGCGAAAACCGTCGATCATGTAGAAGAAGGGATTGAGGTGGCTCACGCTTTGCCAAAAGCTGGGCAAGGAGTGGATGGAGTAAAACACGCCACTCAAAAAAGTCATCGGCATGATGACAAAGTTTTGAAATGCGGCCATTTGGTCAAACTTGTCGGCCCATAAACCGGCGATCAAGCCTAGACAACCGAGCATCGCCGCGCCGCATGCGGCAAACACCAAAGCCCACAGCGGATAGGCCGGGAACAGCGACACACTGAGCACCGAGGATTGCCACACAAACACACTGGTGACCAGCAGCACGCCCAAGCCCACGACCAAGCCGCGTACCATGGCCGACAAGGTGTAGGCCAAGAACCAATTCCAGTGAGACAGGGGCGTGAGCAGCAAGAACACCAAGTTGCCCATGATCTTGCTTTGGACCAAAGAAGACGAGCTGTTGGCAAACGCGTTTTGCAACACACTCATCATCACCAAGCCAGGAATCAAAAAGGCGGTGTAGCTCACACCCCTGTAGACCTGCACCCGGTCTTCCAGGACATGGCCAAAGATCAGCAGGTACAGTACCGCCGTCAGCACGGGCGCTGCCACAGTTTGGAAACCCACCTTCCAAAAGCGCATCACTTCTTTGTAAAACAGGGCGGTCCAGCCAGTCATACGCGCACCTCGTCTGGATGTGCAGACATGACATCCAAAAACACGTCTTCCAAATCGGCTTTGCGGATTTCAATGTCTTGCGCCACCAAACCCGCCTCGCGCACCAGCGCCAAATACCGCTCAATCTCCAACGCATCGTTGGCGGGCAATTGCACGATGCGGCCGGTGACACGCGCCTTCGCGGCCAAGGCGGTAGGTAAGTCTGCATCGAGCTTGAAGCGCAGCACCGTACTCGACGCCGCTTTGAGCAACTCGCTGGTGCTGTCGAGCGCCACCACCTTACCCTGTTTGAGCATGGCAATGCGACTGCACAAGGCCTCGGCCTCTTCCAGGTAGTGCGTGGTGAGTAACACGGTGTGGCCTTGCTTGTTGAGCTTGGCAATGAACTGCCACAGGGTTTGGCGTAACTCCACATCCACGCCAGCGGTCGGCTCATCGAGCACGATGACTGGAGGCTTGTGCACCAGCGCCTGGGCCACCAAGACACGCCGCTTCATGCCGCCTGAGAGTTGGCGCATGTTGTGGTTGGCCTTGTCGGCCAGCCCCAAGCTGTGCAACAACTCGTCAATCCAATCGTCATTGTGGGTGACACCAAAGTAACCCGATTGAAAGCGCAAGGTCTCGCGCACATTGAAGAAGGGATCGAACACCAACTCTTGGGGCACCACGCCCAATTGCCGACGCGCTTGCGCAGATTGGGTGTTGACATCAAAACCATGCACGGTCACAGCACCTGCCGTGGCTTTGCCCAAACCGGCAAGGATGCTGATCAAGGTGGTTTTGCCCGCGCCATTGGGGCCGAGCAAGCCAAAAAATTCGCCGGGCTCGATGTCAAAGCGCACACCGTCCAAGGCCTGAAACGGGCCTCGGTCAGTGACATAGGTTTTGGAAACGGATTGGAAGGAGATGGCTGGCATGAGAAGCCTTAGATTTTAAGGCTTTACCAGTCCCCTTCGGGCGGCACACCTCAGTGAAGTAAATCGGTCACGCCGTAGACGCGCGCCAAGGCTTGGGCACGCTCTGTCAAACCTTGCACTTGAAGCTGCCCGCCGTGAGCCAACACGGCGCGACGACACGCCAGCAGCACGGCCAGTGCCGACGAATCAAACTGGGCAAGCGCCGAGGCATCCACCACGGCGGGCCCACCGTGCGTCAAATTGGCCAGCAAGGTCTTGACCAACGCGTCAGACACAGACTGGGCTTGCGCTTGGGTCAAAACGGCAGGCAAGGCAACAGGCAACACAGCAGGGGTAGCCATGGCTTACTTGGCGTCTGCTTTGCGCAGGCTGTTGGCTTTGTTGCGCTCGGCCAAACTCGCGATCAAGCCGTCCACGCCCTTGGCATTGATCTCTTGGGCAAACTGGGTGCGGTAGTTGTCGACCAACCACACGCCCATGACATTGAGGTTGTAAATGCGCCAACCCGAGGGCGCGTCGGCTGCTTTTTCAACCCGGTAATCAAGCTGAATCGGGTCACCCTTGCCGCGCACCTCAGTGCGCACAATCACCTCTTTGTCTTCGGGCGCTGAGCGCAAAGGTTTGACCACGATAGATTGGTCGCTCACTTGAGTGACCGCACCTGAATAAGTGCGCACCAACAAAGCCTTGAACTCTTCTTGTAAACGCTTTTGTTGCTCGGGCGTTGCTTGGCGCCAGCCAGGCCCCACGGCAGACGCCGTCATGCGCTGAAAGTTCAGATGCGGCATGACGCGCTGATCTACCAGCACCGAAATTTTATTGATGTCGCCCGACAAGATCGTCTTGTCGGCTTTCACCGTGTCGAGCAAATCGCTCGACACGCGTTTGATGAACGCATCCGCGGTGTCATCGGCAGCCCAAACGGCTGAGCTCATTGCGACGTTGGTGGACAGTCCTATGGCCAACACAGACAAAACACGGGCCCAGTGGCGGCGGGTGAGGTAAAAACGGGTCATCGGTTTCAATTCCATGGCTCAAATGAAGGTTCAACGCATTGGTGCGTCATTTCGCCGACGCAGGCTCCGCGCTGTAATCGGGCTCATCTTCTTCAGGCGGGTTGCCATCGTAAATTTGCGAGCGACGGTACTGCAAATACGCATCACGCGTGAAGCTGTATTTGTCGATGGATGCTTGCTCAAGCAAGTTGCTTGCGTCCAACAACCCGGCCCGTTTGTCCACCAAACGCAAGACGGTAGTTTGGTTTCGGGTGGAGACGTCGCTGATGGCGTGCACCGCATCGGTGGTTGTGTCCACGCTAAAACCACCTGTGTCTCGAAGTGTGGACGGGCCAAACAAAGGCAATACCAAGTAGGGGCCATTGCCCACGCCCCAGTAGCCCAGTGTTTGGCCGAAGTCTTCGCTGTGACGCTGAAGTTTGACTTCGGTCGCCACATCAAACAATCCGTAAATACCAAAGACGGTGTTGACCACCACACGCATGAAAGACTCTGCAGTGTCCTTGCCCTTCAGCTGCAAGCCGCTGTTGAGGGTGGAGCGAACATCAGACAGGTTGTTGAAAAAATTATGCACCCCAGTTTGCACAAATTGGGGCGTGTAGTCGCGATAGCCCCTGGCCAAAGGTTTGGTCACGCTCTCATCCACAGTGTCGTTGAAGCCCGAGATCTTGCGGTTCATCGGTTCGAGCGGGTCTTTGGGGTTGGCGTTGGGCCCTGAGGCGCAGCCGCTCAACAGCAAGGCCACTGCACAGACCAGCCCTGACAGTTTGACATTCACAGGCAACACGCTCATTTAGCGGCTCCTGCAGCAGGCGGCGTGTCGGCCGCTTTGTTATAGAGAAATTGGCTGATCAGGTTTTCCAACACCACCGCCGACTGGGTGGACTGAATCCGGTCCCCTGAAACCAGGTTGTCGGCCTCAGACCCAGCCTCAATGCCAATGTATTGCTCGCCCAACAAACCGCTGGTCAAGATCTTCAAAGAGCTGTCTTTGGGAAATTTGTAGCGACTCTCCATCGCCATGGCCACCGTGGCTTGGAAGGTTTTGTCGTCAAAGGTGACCGACTCCACGCGCCCCACCACCACGCCGGAGCTTTTGACCGCAGCTTGGCGCTTGAGGCCGCCGATGTTGTCAAACCGCGCGCTCACCGAGTAGGTGGACTGAAAATTCAGGCTCAACAAATTAGCCGACTTGAGAGCCAAAAATAAAATAGCTGCCGCCCCCAACAGGACAAACAAACCCACCCACAAATCATTTTTAGTGCGTTGCATTGCGTCGCCTCGAATTTAAATACTGAACATCATGGCGGTCAGAATAAAGTCCAACGCCAACACCGCCAAAGAAGCCACCACCACCGTGCGGGTGGTCGCGCGCGACACACCTTCGGGCGTGGGTTGCGCCTCGTAACCTTGCAGCAACGCCACAAAAGTCACGGTGACACCAAAGACAAAACTTTTCACCACACCGTTACCCACGTCTTTCCAAACATCGACGCCGCCTTGCATCTGGCTCCAAAACGACCCCGCATCGACACCGATCATGAGCACGCCCACCATCCAGCCACCCAACACGCCCACCGCGCTGAACACAGCAGCCAGCAAAGGCATGGTGATGACGCCGCCCCAAAAGCGTGGACCCAAAATGCGCCGCACCGGATCGACCGCCATCAAGTCCATGGCGCTGAGTTGTTCCCCCGCTTTCATCAAGCCAATCTCAGCCGTGAGCGACGTGCCAGCGCGTCCGGCAAACAGCAAGGCACTGACCACGGGGCCCAACTCGCGCACCAAGCTCAAGGCCACCAGCAAGCCCAGCGCCTCGGACGAGCCATAGCGCTGCAAGGTGTAGTAGCCCTGCAAGCTGAGCACAAAACCCACAAACAAACCCGACACGGCAATGATGGCCAGCGAATAGTTGCCCAAGAAATGAATTTGGTCTCGCACCAAACCAAAGCGGCGCATGTTGTCGCCAAACAAACTGACCAGGCGCACAAACAAGCGCGTGGCTTGCCCCAAGTTGGCCAAGTAGTTGCGAATGGCGAACCCGACATCGGCGATGAACTTCATAGCGAAGCTCCAACGCCAAAGTCTTGCGCCACGCCGGGGCCGGGGTAATGAAAGCGCACCGGCCCTTCGGGCGCTGCGCTGACAAACTGGTGCACCAAGGGGTCTGTGCTGTGCCGCACTTCGTCAGGCGTACCCTGTGCCGCGATCTTGCCATTGGCCAGCACGATCACCTGATCAGCGATGTGGAAGGTCTCATCCAAGTCGTGCGACACAATGACACTGGTCAGCCCCAAGGTGTCATTGAGTTGGCGAATCAGACGCGCAGCGGTACCTAGAGAAATAGGGTCCAAGCCCGCAAAAGGTTCGTCGTACATCACCAGCTGAGGATCTAAGGCCATGGCACGGGCCAAAGCGACGCGACGCGCCATACCACCCGAGACCTCAGACGGCATCAAATCGCGCGCGCCGCGCAAGCCCACGGCTTCAAGCTTCATCAACACGATGTCGCGCACCATGGACTCGCTCAAATCGGTGTGCTCGCGCAAGGGGAACGCCACGTTGTCAAACACACTCAGGTCGGTGAACAACGCGCCAAACTGAAACAACATGCCCATGCGACGGCGCACGGCATACAAGCCAGCTTGATCGAGTGTGGAAATTTCTTGCCCATCAAACGTCAAGCTCCCCGACTGCGCTTTGTACTGCCCACCGATCAGGCGCAAGACCGTGGTTTTTCCACCGCCAGAAGCGCCCATCAAGGCCGTGACCTTGCCACGCGGCACGGTCAAGCTGATGCCGTCCAAGATCACGCGCTCGCCATAGCCAAAGCGGATGTCGCGCAGTTCGACCAAAGGCGTGGCGTCGGATTGTGAAGAGGTGCTGGAAGTCATAGAAAACAAAAGCCGGGGAATGCCGGCTTCTGTGATTTTAAAACCAAGTCCTTACTGACTTGTAAAGATGGGTATTGTTCAACGGGGCAGATTGCTCGCACCCATCAAAAATTCGTCGACCGAGCGTGCCGCCTGACGGCCTTCGCGAATGGCCCACACCACCAAGGATTGACCACGGCGAATGTCACCCGCTGCAAACACCTTGGCCACATTGGTGGCATAGCCGCCCGTGAGCTCGGTGCTGGCTTTGGCGTTGCCCCGTGCGTCTTTCTCCACGCCAAAGGCCTCGAGCACCGTGGCCACAGGGTTCACAAAACCCATGGCCAGCAGCACGAGGTCTGCTTTGATGATTTCTTCGCTGCCCGTCACTTCCACCATCTTGCCGTCTTTCCATTCGACACGCACGGTTTTCACGCCCGTGACTTTGCCGTTTTTCCCGACAAACTCTTTGGTGGAAATCGCAAACTCGCGCTTGAGCAAGCCTTTTTCGGCGCTCTCATCGTGGCTGGAGCTGGTGCGCAGCTTCAGCGGCCAATAAGGCCAGACCAGGGGTTTGTTTTCTTGCTCGGGCGGCATGGGCATGACCTCGAACTGCACCACACCTGCTGCACCATGGCGTGTGCTGGTGCCCACGCAATCGCTGCCGGTGTCACCACCGCCAATCACCACCACATGCTTGCCTTCAGCGCGCAATTGGTCTTTCAGCTTGTCGCCGGCATTGACCTTGTTTTGCTGTGGCAAAAACTCCATCGCGAAATGAATGCCTGCCAAGTCACGCCCCGGCGCAGGCAAGTCACGCGATTGCTCGGAACCACCGGTCAGGAGCACGGCATCAAAGTCTTTCTTGAGCTGCACGGGGCTGATGGTGTCTTTGGCCCAGTTTGTAACCTTGGAGTCTTTGGGCAACTCACCCACCATCACGCCGGTGCGAATGGTCACGCCTTCGGCTTGGAGCTGTTTGGCGCGGCGGTCGATGTGCGACTTTTCCATCTTGAAGTCTGGAATGCCATAGCGCAGCAAACCGCCGATGCGGTCGTTCTTTTCGAACAAGGTGACGTCGTGACCCACGCGTGCGAGCTGTTGGGCCGCCGCCATGCCAGCAGGGCCAGAGCCCACCACCGCCACTTTTTTGCCGCTCTTGTGCTTGGGCGCTTGGGGCGTGACCCAGCCTTCAGCCCAAGCTTTGTCAATGATGGCGTGCTCGATCGACTTGATGCCCACCGCGTCATCGTTCACATTCAAGGTGCAAGCCGCTTCGCAAGGTGCGGGGCAGATGCGACCGGTGAACTCGGGGAAGTTGTTGGTGCTGTGCAAAACCGTGAGGGCGTTTTGCCATTGGTTGCTGTAAACCAGGTCGTTGAAATCGGGAATGATGTTGTTGACCGGGCAGCCGCTGTTGCAAAACGGTGTGCCGCAGTCCATGCAGCGTGCGCTTTGCGTCTTGGCTTGCTCGGGGGTCAAACCGATGACGAACTCTTTGTAATGCTTCAAACGCTCGGGCACGGGCTTGTAGCCCTCGTCGATGCGCTCAAACTCCATGAAGCCGGTGATTTTTCCCATGATGTGTATTCCTTGTTGAGCGCTTAAGACTTGACCGTGGCTTTTTTGGCCTTGGCGGGTTT